>CAYODZ010000158.1:0-3048 GCA_964402835.1 uncultured Gammaproteobacteria bacterium
ACCCAACCGCGTTCCGACAGCACGACCGTCACCGGCTCGCTCGCGACAAGCTCGGTCTCGTCGAGCGCCTTTGCGGCGCTGCGTTCGACCACGGGAGAGCGCCGGTCATCACCGTAGGTCTCCGCGTCGGCGACGATTTCCTTCTTCACCAGGGTCTTGAGTCGACGCTCGGAGCCGAGCGTCTGCTTCAGGGCATCGCGCTCCGTGGACAGCTCTTTCTGCTCGCCGCGGATTTTCATCTCTTCGAGCTTCGCGAGGTGGCGCAACTTCAATTCAAGAATCGCTTCAGCCTGGGTGTCCGACAGCTTGAACCGCTTCACCAGCGCGGCCTTCGGCTGCTCCTCGGTCCGGATGATGTGGATGACCTCGTCGATGTTCAGATAGGCGACGAGCAGGCCATCGAGAATCTCAATGCGACGCAGCACACGCCCAAGCCGGTACTCAAGTCGGCGACGAACCGTCGCGATTCGGTACACGAGCCACTCGGACAGCATGTCCTTCAGGTTGTGAACACGCGGCCGACCATCGAGGCCGATTACGTTCATGTTCACGCGGTAACTACGCTCGAGGTCGGTCGTCGCGAACAGGTGCGTCATCAACTGCTCGAGGTCGACTCGGTTTGACCGTGGCACGAGCACGAGCCGCGTCGGGAACTCGTGGTCGGACTCGTCACGAATGTCCTCGACCATCGGCAACTTCTTCTGCCGCATCTGCTGCGCGATCTGCTCGAGCACTTTCGCACCCGAAACCTGGTACGGCAGCGCGGTGATTACGACGGCGCCGTCCTCCTTCTCCCAGCGCGCGCGTGCTCGAATACTGCCGCCGCCGGTCTCATACACCTGACGCAGCTCCGCGGGGGACGAAATGATCTCGGCGGCCGTTGGGAAGTCCGGCGCGCCCACGTGCTCACACAGGTCCGCAATCTTGCTCGATGGCTTGTCGAGCAGCAGCACACACGCGGCCGCAACTTCCCGCAGGTTGTGCGGGGGGATGTCGGTCGCCATGCCGACCGCGATGCCCGTTGTCCCGTTCAGCAGGACATTCGGCAGGCGCGCGGGCAAGGTCTTCGGCTCATCGAGCGTGCCGTCGAAGTTCGGTTGCCAGTCGACAGTCCCCTGGCCAAGTTCCGCGAGCAGCACTTCCGCATACTTCGACAGCTTCGCCTCGGTGTAACGCATCGCCGCGAATGATTTCGGGTCGTCGGCCGAGCCCCAGTTGCCCTGCCCTTCCACGAGCGGATAGCGGTAACTGAATGGTTGCGCCATCAGCACCATCGCTTCGTAGCACGCGGAATCGCCGTGCGGGTGGAACTTACCGAGAACGTCACCGACGGTGCGTGCGGACTTTTTCGGCTTTGCGGTCGAATTCAGGCCGAGCTCCGACATCGCGTACACGATGCGGCGCTGCACTGGTTTCAGTCCGTCGCCGACGTGCGGCAGTGCGCGGTCGAGGATGACGTACATCGAATAATCGAGATACGCCTTCTCGGTGAAGTCGCGGAGCGGCCGTTTTTCAGGCGCGTCGAAATCCAATTCAATAGTGGACATTGTCTACCTCTTATCGCGGCGCAAAGGCGCCCGCTTATTCGCGGCGCAAAGGCGCCGCTCCTACAGGTGCCATGGTTTAAATCTCTGCAAGGTTCCCCTTGCTCTCCAACCAGGCTTTCCGGTCCCCCGCCCTTTTCTTCGCGAGCAGCATGTCCATCAGTTGGTCGGTGTCATCGGCCGCGTCGATCGTGAGCTGCACGAGTCGACGCGTGTCGGGCGCCATCGTGGTTTCGCGCAGTTGGAGCGGGTTCATCTCGCCGAGTCCTTTGAAACGGGTGACGGTGAGCTTGCCCTTTTGGTTCTCGGCCTTCACACGGTCGAGTACGCCCTGCCGTTCGGCATCGTCGAGCGCGTAGTACACATTCTTGCCCGCATCGATCCGATACAACGGCGGCATCGCAACGAAAATGTGACCGCGTTCGACGAGCGGCCGGAAGTGGCGCAGGAACAGCGCGCAGAGCAGCGTTGCGATGTGCAGTCCGTCCGAGTCGGCATCTGCGAGGATGCACACGCGCTTGTAACGCAGCGTGTCGAGCTTGCTGGACCCCGGGTCGACGCCGAGCGCAACCGCGATGTCGTGCACTTCTTGCGACGCGAGCACGTCGGCGGCGTCGACCTCCCAGGTATTCAGGATTTTCCCGCGCAACGGCATGACCGCCTGGAACTCGCGATCACGCGCCTGTTTCGCCGAACCACCCGCCGAATCGCCCTCAACGAGGAACAGCTCGGTCCGATCCGCGTCCTGGCTCGCGCAATCAGCGAGCTTTCCCGGCAGCGCCGGCCCCGCGACCACGCGTTTGCGCACGACTTTACGGCCAGCGCGGACCCGTTCCTGCGCGCGCGCGATGGCGAGCTGCGCGATCTGCTCGCCCTGCGCGGCGTGTTGGTTCAACCACAGGCTGAACGCATCCTTCACGACGCCCGCGACGAACGGCGCGCATTCGCGCGAACTCAACCGCTCTTTCGTCTGACCCGAGAACTGCGGCTCCTGCATTTTCACGGACAGCACGAACGCGAGCCGGTCCCACACGTCGTCCGGTGTGAGCTTCACGCCGCGCGGCAGCAGATTGCGGAACTCGCAGAACTCGCGCACCGCCTCGGTCAATCCGGTACGGAAGCCGTTTACGTGTGTGCCGCCCTGCTCGGTCGGAATGAGGTTTACATAGCTTTCGGTGACGCCCTCGCCGCCTTCGGGCAACCAGACCGCAGCCCACTCGGCCGCCTCGGTGTGGCCCTCGAACTGACCGGTGAAGGGTGGGTCCGGCAGCGTCTCAAAACCCCGCAGCGCATCGGCGAGATAATCAACGAGCCCGTCCGCGTACTGCCACTCGTCGGTTTCGCCGGTCGCCTCTTGCTTGAGCTGGACCAGTAGGCCCGGGCACAGCACGGCTTTCGCGCGCAGCACGTGGCGCAGGCGCGCGACCGAGAACTTCGGCGTATCGAAATACTTCGGGTCCGGCCAAAAGCGCAGCGTCGTGCCGGTGTTCGCCTTACCAACCGT
>CAYODZ010000159.1:0-1792 GCA_964402835.1 uncultured Gammaproteobacteria bacterium
TGGTTGCGTGAACTCAGCGCGAGCCCATCGGGTTCGCGCACCGTCGGCACGCCGATGATTTCAATTGGCAATCTGAAGTTATGCACCAACCAACGAATCACGAGCAGCTGTTGGAGATCTTTTTCACCGAACACCGCGACGTCGGGCTTAACAAGATCGAACAGAATGCGCACGACCGTTGCGACGCCGTCAAAGTGCCCCGGGCGCGACGCGCCGTCGAGGATACCGCCAAGCGTCGGCGGTACTTCGATGCGCCGTGCGTCGTCGATTCCGTCGGGGTACATCTCGGTCGTGCTTGGCGTGAACAGCAAGTCGACGCCGGCTTCTGCGAGTGCAGCGCGGTCTTCGTCCGGCGTGCGCGGGTAGCGTTCGAAATCCTCGGTAGGGCCGAACTGCAGCGGGTTCACGAACACACTTGCGATGATGTGGTCGGCGTGCTCGTGCGCCGCGTCGATGAGTGCGAGGTGGCCAGCATGCAGATTGCCCATTGTGGGCACCAGCGCGACACGGCCGTCGAGTTCCGCGCGCGCGACGGCGAGTTCATTGCGGGTGCGCGCGAGCCTCATCGGTCAATCGTCGAAGCAGTGCACGGCAGCCGGGTACGAGCCAGCGCGGACCTCGGAGACATACGCGCGTACCGCGTCGGCGAGGCTCGCCTGTCCATCGAGGAAGTTCTTCGAGAATTTCGGCTTGCGACCCGGCGTGAGGTCGAGCATGTCGTAGGTGACGAGAATCTGACCATCGACACCAACGCCGGCGCCGATGCCGATGACCGGCACGCGTACGGACTGCGTGATTTCGGCCGCGAGCTTGCTCGGCACGCACTCGAGCAAGATTACGTCGGCGCCCGCGCGCTCAAGCGTGAGCGCGTCCGCGCGCATCTGTTCGGCGGCCGCTTCCTGCTTACCCTGAACCTTGAAGCCGCCGAGCTTGTGCACGAGCTGCGGCTGCAGTCCGATGTGCGCGCACACCGGCACGCCGCGTTCGGTCAGGTACTCGACCACCGCGGCCTGCTGCACGCCGCCCTCGAGCTTGACCATCTTCGCCCCGCCCTCTTGCATCAAGCGCGTCGCGTTCGTGAGCGCCTGCTCCGGCGTCGCGTAGGTCATGAACGGCATGTCGACCATCAGGAACGCGCGGTCGATGCCGCGCTCGACGGCTTTCGCGTGGTAAATCATGTCATCGAGCGTGACCGGGACCGTCGTGTCGCGGCCCTGGATCACCATGCCGAGCGAGTCACCGACCAGCACGACGTCCACCCCCGCGCCGTCGAGCAGCGCCGCGAAGCTCGCGTCGTACGCCGTCAGGCACGCGATGCGCTCGCCCGCGGCTTTCATCTTCGCGAGCGTCGTCAGCGTGACCCGCGCGACCGATGACGGGGATTTTTCAGGCTTGGTATACATAGGCGGCCAAGGATAGCAGAAGGGTTTGGAATCGCGGCGCAAAGGCGCCGCTCCTACATCTGCCGGCCAGCGGAGCGGACGGACAACGCGCCGGGAGCGACCGAGACGGAGGTGGGTAAGCCATGAAGGCGAAGGCGCCTCACAAAGTTGGGATGCAGAACCGTTTATCAAGGCGGCAGTCGATAGTCGAGGGAAGCGGCAGCGGCGCGTTCGGTCCGGCCGTCGCAGCAGGCCGCCACCGATGGAATCGCGACGCCAAGAGCGTCGCTCCCACCTGTTCGAACTCGGCGTCGGCGCGAAAAGAACGGCCGAGAGCGTCGCTCCCACCTGACACATCAAGCCACGGCAACCCGGCCATCGCGGCGCGAAGGCGCCGCTCCTACATTTGC
>CAYODZ010000160.1:0-3126 GCA_964402835.1 uncultured Gammaproteobacteria bacterium
CCGCACCACGCGGCGGCCCGTGCCGTGCTCGACGCGCTCAACCGCTATTGGGCCGCCGAGGAGCACGGCAACTGATCACGCGAACCACAGGAGGTATGGGGCCGAATCTTACACCGAGGCACTGAGCCGAGCGGTTAAAAAGCACCAGAGCGGAGCGCACCGTCCCGTGAGCGGAAGCGGGACCACTGTCCTAAGAAGGAGGTGACGCTCATATGCTAGCTCCGATGGCTCAGCCGGCGCTCGAAAACAGCCCGGCGCTGTTCGCTAAGCTGCTGTGGTTGTTCTCTGCGCTCACGCGCTTTGGTATGCACGCTACCCTCGGTTAAAGGGTAGACTTAGCATTCGGCCCCTTTATATCTATGAATCAGTTGATCGCCTCAGACAATAAATGGCGATTCGGCCTCTTCACTGTAGGCCTGGTTGTCCTTACCGCATTTCTTGTTGTCTTGAGCTACAAAGGGTCACCGCTATCAGCATCAGTACTGGCCGGGACGGCCGCCTTTTTTGTATTGGCGGTTCTGGCCGAGGGGTACCCCTTACGCGTTCCCTTTGGTAATGCCTTTCTATCCTTGTCGGGAACTATCTTCTGGGCGCTCTTAATTCTTTTTGAACCGTTTTGGGCCACAATCACTGGCTTCTTGGCATTGCTAGTCTCAGAGTTTGTCATTAAGCACCGGGCGCTAGTCAAAGGAATTTTTAATACCTCCCAAACCTCCATTAGCATATGGGCGGGTTCTACGACATTCTCGTTTTTATTGGGCGGCCCTGGTTTGTCTACGGACCCGATGTTCTTTTTTGCTTTCGGGATTGCTGCTTTGGTGTATTGGTGGACGAACACATGGTTAGTTAGTGTCGGTGCACATATTTTATATGATGAATCAATTACTCGGTTCTGGACAAAAAATTTCAAGTGGGCGTTCGTTTATGAGATAACGTCCGCTCCGATCGCCCTGATTGTCGCATTTGCATATGATCAACTGGCACTGGTCGGGCTGTTGTTGGTGGCTTTGCCAATTCTTATGGTGAGGCTGGCATATAGTCAATACTTGGAACTCAAGAAAACTTACCACGAAACAGTCCGCACCTTGGTGAAGATTATTGAGATGCATGACCCATACACGGCTGGCCACTCCGATAGAGTTGCTATCTATGCAAGACGTCTGTGTGAGGCTGCGAGGTTATCCCCGTCACTTACTGAGAAGATCGAGCTGGCCGCCTATCTCCACGATCTAGGCAAGATTAACTTAGATTTAACAGGTATAGTTCAGAAAAAAGGAAAACTTACGGACGATGAAAAGCGGCTCATCAAGCTCCATAGCATAGTCAGCGCTGACTTGGCGAATCAAGTGTCTTATTTCCGTGGTGAAATCGAGGGAATGATTCGACATCATCACGAGAATTGGGATGGTAGTGGATACCCGCATGGGCTTAAGGGCGAAGAGATTCCTCTCGGCGCACGGGTTATTTTGCTTGCCGACGCATTTGACGCTATGAGTAGCAACCGGGTCTATCGAAACGCGTTGGACCTAGAGATAGTAAAAGATGAGTTTCGGAAATTTGCAGGGATACAATTCGACCCAAAGTTGGCGCCGTTGTTCGTGGAGTCGGTTATTGGCGACGGGTCCACAATATTAAGGCAGCCACATGATCAACCCATTGAGGGTGAGCGAGCGGGGACCCCAAAGATTAAACTAGTGTCGGTGCAACAGGGGCTTCGATAGCGTCCGCACTGGACGTGCCTATAGGCTACGCCCCAATCTCTGCTCCAGCTCCTTCCGCCGCCCCCGACTGAGCCGCAGTTCCGTCCCATCCTCCAGCACCACCGCGTACGCCCCATGAAACCAGGGCTGGAGCTCCACCACCCGGTCCAGGTTGACGATGGTGCTGCGGTGGATGCGGATGAACCGCTTCGGGTCCAGCCGCTCCTCGAGGGAGGTCAGGGACTCCCGGATCACGTGGCTGTCGGCGCCCACGTGGATCCGCGCCTGGTAGTCGGCGGCCTCGATCCAGTCGATGTCCTTGGTCCGGACGAAGTAAAACCGGTCGTCGTCCCGGATGACGATCCGGTCGGGGGGCTCGTCGCCGGCTGCCCTGGCGGGCGCGGTCTCGGAGGCCCCCGGTAAGGACTTCCTCGAAAGCGTCAATGACCCGACGATGAAGTCTCGGATTTGGATCGCATATGGCAGAATCGGCTTCACATGCCGTATTGGTCTTTCCTCGGGGGTCGGGAGTCAGAGGACCTCATTCGGGGAACTGGAGCTCGGGAACCAGATCCTTGACACATTTTGCCGGATCGGATACAAAGGGTCAGTTGCTCGATCTTCTGATCGTGCACACTACGGGTTCTCACCTCGGGTCGCCGACACCGGTTGACCCAAAACGGGTCCTTAAACGGAAAAGAGGCTCCATGTTGGGCAAGCTCGCCAGTGGCTGTATCCTTTTCTTGCTTACCCTCGGCTGGGCGTGTGCGGGACCGGCCGACGATCCAGATCATCCCACCGACGTCACACACTTGATTCCGGCGGCTCCCGAGGGGAGTTGTGGCAGTCACCTGTACCAGGTTGACGGTGGCGCCTATGCGGGAGGGGTAGATATTTACCACTCCAATTGCAGTACGGAGTATTTCGCATTATGGCTGGAAAACGGCTATACCAGATCTTACCACGGGTACGCTGGTCCCGTCCCAACCACGGCGGGAGACGATTTCTGCGAGTCGTTCCCGGGTGCTCCAAGCTGCGGCAACGAGAATCCCTGGTGTACCCTCGACCCCGACGATCAAGGCTGTACTGGTGAATAGGTAAGCGATGGGGAAACCGCCCGCACCGTTCAACGTCCTCGACTTGTGCGCGGTGGCGGCCGGGCGGGCGGGCGGTGTTTCCCCAATGGGAGGGTAAAGGGTTTAGAGGGCAGGTTGAACTTTGAATTCAAGTAGTTGCTAAGCCCTCTCTGACCCGCGGCGCATTGGAGCCAGCTGCTCTAGAGCGACCGCCCCAGTCTCTGCTCCAGCTCCTTCCGCCGCCCCCTGCTCAGTCTCAGCTCCGTCCCATCCTCCAGCACCACCGCGTACGCCCCGTGGAACCAGGGCTGGAGCTCCACCACCCGGTCCAGGTTGACGATGGTGCTGCG
>CAYODZ010000161.1:0-44003 GCA_964402835.1 uncultured Gammaproteobacteria bacterium
GCGGACGGCCGCGCCAAGTACCGATTCAAGATGCGAGAGTGGCGGAATTCGATGCATACCGACCAGCCTACCGAAAATAAATGGTCGGGGTAAGAGGATTTGAACCTCCGGCCCCTGCGTCCCGAACGCAGTGCTCTACCAGGCTGAGCTATACCCCGACGTGGTCAATATTTGCGGCTCACGGAGAAGGCCGCGAGGGCTTCCAACGCGTCCCGGTACGGCGACCGGGGCAGCGGTGCGAGCGCCTCTGCCGCACGCTCCGCCTCGGCGCGCGCGAGCCCGGCAGTGTAAGCGATGGCGCCGGTCGATTCAATGGCGTCCAGGACCCCGTCAATGCGCGCGAGACCCCCGTCAATGATGGCTTTCCGGACCAGCGCGGCCTGCGTCGGCGTGCCGTTTCGCATCGCGTAAATGAGCGGCAGGGTGGGCTTGCCCTCGGCGAGATCGTCGCCGATGTTCTTGCCCGTATCCGAGCCGGAACTGCCGTAATCCAGCGCGTCGTCGATCAATTGAAACGCGCTACCGAGCCGCATGCCGTATTCGGTTAGGGCCTGCTCAATCTCGGCAGGCTGGCCGGCGACGACGGCCGCGCACTGGGCGCCAGCTTCGAACAGGCGGGCGGTCTTGCGCCGGATCACCGCGAGGTACCGTTCCTCGGTGGTTTCCGCGTCGTGGCAGTTGATGAGTTGCAGGACCTCGCCCTCGGCGATGGTGTTTGTCGCATCGGCCATGATGGCCATCACCCGCATGTCGCCGACCTCGACCATCATCTGAAAGGCCCGGGTATGCAGGAAGTCGCCGACCAGCACCGCCGCCTCATTGCCCCAGACAGCATTTGCGGTCTCGTGGCCTCGGCGCAGGGCGGACGCGTCGACCACATCGTCGTGGAGCAGGGTCGCGGTGTGGATGAACTCGATGATGGCGGCGAGTTCGTGATGGCGGGTCCCCTCGTAGCCACAGGCCCCGGCCGCGGCCAGAACCAGCGTGGGCCGGAGGCGCTTGCCGCCGCTGTTCACGATGTAATGGCCCATTTGGTCGATAAGCGACACTTCGGACCGCAAGCGGCCGGCAATCAGGCGGTCGACGGCCGCCATGTCGTCAGCGACCAGTTCGCGGATAGTTTCCAAGGGCATCCGCGCATTCTACCCGTCCCATTGGGGTCAGGCACCAACGGGACACCCGGTAGTTGCTTTAAAGGGTGAACGCCGCTAGAATTCTCGCTCTTTATTTCCCCAGATTGGTCGTGGAGAAACAACGATGTACGCCGTGATTGTTACCGGAGGTAAGCAGTACCGAGTCAGCGAGGGCGAGACCCTTCGCGTGGAGCTGCTTACGGCCGACGCCGACAGCGAAATCTCGTTCGACGACGTGTTGATGGTCGGCGAAGGTGAGCAGGTCAAGATCGGCGCGCCGTTCGTGTCGGGCGCGAGCGTTACCGCGACCGTTAAGGCGCACGGCAAGGGCGACAAAGTGATGATCCAGAAGTTCAAGCGCCGCCAGGGTTACCGTCGGCTCAAGGGTCACCGTCAGCCGTACACCGAACTTCAGATCACCAGCATCAAGGGTTAACGGGCATGGCACATAAAAAAGCAGGCGGCAGTAGCCGCAACGGTCGCGACTCAGAAAGCAAACGCCTTGGCGTGAAGCGCTTCGGTGGCGAGCAGGTCAGCGCGGGCAGCATCATCGTGCGCCAGCGCGGCACGCAGTTCCATGTCGGCACGGGCGTCGGCATCGGCCGCGACCACACGATCTTTGCGACGACGGACGGCAAGGTCGAGTTCCGCATCACGGGCGCGAAGAAGCGTCGCACGATTTCGGTGGTGGCCGAATAAGTAAGTGTAGGAGCGGCGCCTTTGCGCCGCGATTCTGGTCTAGCGAAAGCCCCGCCAGCGCGGGGCTTTTTCGTATTAAGGGTTAAAGTAACGCCATGAAATTCGTAGACGAAGCCATCATCAAAGTCGCCGGCGGCGACGGCGGTTCCGGCTGCGTGAGTTTCCGGCGCGCGAAGTACGAACCGATGGGCGGTCCCGACGGTGGTGACGGCGGTGACGGCGGCAGCGTGTGGCTGGTCGTCGATGAGGGCATCAACACGCTCGCGGACTTTCAAGTGAAGCGGCGCTTCAATGCCGAGCGCGGCCAGAACGGAATGGGCGCGGAGTGTACCGGTAAGGGCGGCGACGACGTCATCGTCCCGGTGCCGCTCGGTACGCTGGTTTACGACGACGAGACCGACGAACTGCTGGGCGATCTCGTTGAGCATGGCCAGCGGCTGCTCGTCGCGAAAGGCGGGTTCCACGGTCTCGGCAACACGCGCTACAAGAGCTCGGTCAACCGTGCACCGCGCCAGTTCTCGAAAGGCACGCCGGGCGAGGTGCGTTCGCTCCGGCTCGAGCTGAAGCTGCTTGCCGACGTTGGACTCGTCGGGCTGCCGAACGCGGGAAAATCCACGCTGATTCGCCAGTTGTCGGCCGCGCGTCCGCGCGTCGCGGACTACCCGTTCACGACGCTGCACCCGAACCTCGGCGTCGTGCGCGTCGGCGACCTTCAGAGTTTCGTCATGGCCGACGTGCCCGGCCTCATCGAGGGCGCCGCTGAGGGCGCCGGCCTTGGCATCCAGTTCCTGAAGCACCTAGGCCGTACGCGGCTCCTGCTGCACCTTGTTGACGTTGCGCCCGCGGACCCCGACGAAGACCCGGTGGAGGCCGTCCGGACCATCAGCGGGGAGCTGGCGCGTTTCAGCGCAGAACTCGCCGCCGCGCCGCGCTGGCTCGTACTGAACAAGCTCGACTTGCTGGCGCCGGATGCCGCTGAGGCGCTGTGCGCCGATATTGTTGAGCGACTCGGCTGGGAAGGGCCGGTGTTCCGGATCTCGGGCGTGACCGGGGCCGGGACGCGCGAGCTGGCCCAAGCTGTCATGCGTCATCTGGAATTGACCCTGACCCCGGAAAATGGGTAAAATGCGCGGCTTTCGTCCAGACCGAATTATTCAGGAGCAGTGAGTAGTGGCCAATACCGCACAAGCCAAGAAGCGCGCCCGCCAGTCGGAGAAACACCGGCAGCATAATGCGAGCCTGCGCTCGATGATGCGCACGAAAATCAAGAAGGTCGTGAAGGCGCTGGCCGAAGGCCGCAAGGACGACGCACAGAAGTTTTATGCCGAAGCCGTGCCCGTCATTGACGGCATGGCCCGCAAGGGGCTCATCCACAAGAATAAGGCCGCCCGGCATAAGAGCCGTCTGAACGCCCACCTCAAGGGCTGAACGACGAATTGTAGGCGCGGCGCCTTAGCGCCGCGACAATGAAGCCGGCCTTGTGCCGGCTTTTTCATTTCAGAAGGTATGATTCCGAAGCAATGACGCGCTCCCTGCTCAAGTCGGTGTCGGTGGTCAGCGGCATGACGCTGTTGTCGCGCATTCTCGGCTTTACGCGCGACATCCTGTTCGCACGGCTCGGCGGCGCGAGCCCGTTCATGGACGCGTTCTTCGTCGCGTTCAAAATCCCGAATTTCCTGCGACGCCTGTTCGCGGAGGGCGCGTTCTCGCAAGCGTTCGTGCCGGTGCTGTCCGAGTACAAGGAAAAGCATCCGCACGAAGAAACGCGCGCGCTCGTGGACCGCACGGCGCTGCTGCTCGGCGGCGTAGTCGCCGCGATCACCGTGGTCGGCGTCCTCGCCGCGCCGATCGCGGTCATCCTGTTCGCCCCGGGCTTTTGGACCGACGCCGATACCAACAGCTACGAACTCGCGGTCGACATGCTGCGTTGGACGTTCCCGTACATCCTGTTCATCTCGCTCACCGCGCTCTCTGCGGGCATCCTGAATACCTGGGGTCGGTTCGGCGTACCGGCGTTCACGCCGGTCATCCTGAATCTGGTCCTGATCGCAGCGACCCTTTGGTTCGCGCCCGGCATGGAGAACCCCGGCCTCGGACTCGCGATCGGCGTGCTCGTCGCGGGCGTACTGCAGCTCGCGTTCCAGATCCCGTTCCTGATGCGGCTGCGGCTGACGCCACGGCCTTGGCGACGGTCCTCAGAAATCGCCGCCGCGCGCGACGGCGTACGCCGCATCGGCCGTTTGATGCTGCCCGCGGTGTTCGGCTCGTCGGTCGCGCAAGTGAACCTGTTGTTCGACACGATCATCGCGTCGTTTCTCGTCTCCGGCAGCGTGAGCTGGCTCTATTACTCAGACCGCTTGATGGAATTTCCGCTCGGCGTGTTCGGCATCGCGCTCGCGACCGTGGTACTGCCGCGGCTCTCAGGTCAGCACGCAACCGCATCCCGCGATGCGTTCGCGTCGACGCTGGATTGGTCGCTACGCTGGGTGTGGCTCATCATCCTGCCCGCAGCCGTCGGCCTGTTCCTGCTCGCGGGACCATTGCTCATCACGCTATTCCAACGCGGCGCGTTCACGGCGGGTGATGCGGTCATGGCGCGCTTGAGCCTGATGGCGTACGCGTTCGGCATCCTCGGCTTCGCGCTCGTGAAAGTGCTTGCGCCGGGGTTCTACGCACGCCAAGACACGCGCACGCCGGTGCGTATCGGCATCATCGCGCTGTGTTCGAACATGGCGCTGAACGTGGTGTTCGTCGTGCCTTGGGTCTGGTCGGGGCAAACTGGTGCGCACGCGGGCCTCGCGCTCGCAACCTCGGTCGCGGCCTTCATCAATGCAGGTCTGTTGTATCGCGGCCTAAAACGCGACGGCGTGCTCTGGATGCAGCCGGGCTGGTGGCCGTTCCTCGCGCGCGTCGTCATCGCGACCGTCACGATGGGGGCGGTCGTGTTCTGGCTCGCCGGCCCGCTGCTGGACTGGTATGCGTTGGAGACCTGGGCGCGCGCACTGCGACTCGCCGGCGTGATCGGCGCAGGCGTCGCCGTCTACGCGCTCATGCTGGCGCTCCTCGGCATTCGACCGCAGTCGCTCCGGATCGCGCTCCCATGAGCGAAATCATCGAATCGGCGGTGACCATCGGTTCATTCGATGGCGTGCATCGTGGACACCAAGCGGTCATCACCCATCTGCATGAAGCGGCGGACGCGCTCGGCGTCGAGCCCGTGGTCGTAACTTTCGATCCCCTGCCGCGCGAGTTTTTACAGGGTGACGACGCGCCGCTGCGCATCCAAACGGTCGACGACCGTTTCGTTGCGCTCGCGGCCGCTGGAATCCGCAACGTTGCGTGCATGGATTTTGACGATGCGCTCGCGGAGATGGACGCGCGGGGTTTTGTCGAAGAAGTCCTGGTGAAGTGGCTGCACGCGCGCGCGGTGGTGGTCGGCGATGATTTTCGTTTCGGCAACCAACGGAGCGGGGATTTCGAGCTGCTGCAGGCGCTCGGCGTCGAAAAGGGCTTCACGGTCTCATCTGCGCCCACCTTCGAGGCGGAGGGCGAGCGCGTGAGCAGTACGCGCATCCGCGCCGCGCTCGCGGAAGGCGACATCAAGACGGCGAAGGCGCTGATTGGGCGGCCGTATGTCGTCTCAGGCACCGTGATGCGGGGCAACGCCTTAGGCCGCAAGCTTGGATTCCCGACCGCGAACCTCGAGCCGGGGGTGCGACTCGCGCTCGCTGAGGGCTCGTACGCCGCGCGCGTACGCATCGGGGATGTCGATGCGTGGCGGCCGGCGGCCGTGTATTGGGCGGATGAAACACTCGAGGCGCACCTACTCGAGTTCAGCGGCGACCTGTACGGCGTGCGCATCCAAGTGGAATTCGAGCGGTTTGTGCGCGCGCATGAGAAAATAACCGACATGAAGCGGCTTCGAGATGCGATTGCCGCCGACGTAGACGAAATCGCGGCGCACACGCACCGCTCCCACAATCAGTGAAAGAGAACCGAGTGGCTGACTATAAGAACACGCTGAACCTGCCGAAAACCGACTTTCCGATGAAGGCGAACCTCGCCCAGCGGGAGCCGGAGCGCCTCGCTGCGTGGCAGGAACAAGACCTCTATGGTCAGGTGCGCGCAGCGCGGGCCAGCGCGGAGCCGTTCGTGTTCGTGGACGGGCCGCCGTACGCGAATGGCGACATCCACATCGGCCACGCAGTCAACAAGGTTCTGAAGGACATCGTCTGCAAGTCGCACACGCTCGCCGGGCACGCGACGCCGTTCATTCCGGGTTGGGATTGTCATGGCCTGCCGATCGAGCTCGTCGTCGAGAAAAAACTCGGCAAGCCCGGCGACAAGGTCAGCGCGCGCGAGTTCCGCGCGGCGTGCCGCGCGTACGCGCAAGAGCAAGTCGATCGCCAGCGCACCGACTTCAAGCGCCTCGGCGTGCTGGCGGATTGGGAGCAGCCGTACCTCACGATGGCGCCGCAGTACGAAGCCGACCAGTTGCGCGCGCTCGCACGAATCTATGAATCGGGTGCGCTGTACCGCGGCGCGAAGCCCGTGCATTGGTGCCTCGATTGCGGCTCGGCGCTCGCAGAGGCCGAGGTCGAGTACGCAGAGCGGGTGTCGCCGGCGGTGGACGTTAAATTTAAATTCGCGGTGCAGAGCGCCGCTCCCACCACAAGTGCCCCGGCGTTGGCGGAGGCTTCCTTGGTGATATGGACCACCACGCCGTGGACCTTGCCGGCGAATAGGGCGGTCGCGGTACATGCGGAGCTGGATTACGTGCTCGCGGAGGCGGGTGGCGAACGCATTGTCGTCGCGGCGGGTCTGCTCGAGTCCGTGGCGAAGCGCGCGGGGCTCACCGATGTGCGCGTGCTCGATACGTTCAAGGGCGCGACGCTCGAACACGCAAAGTTGAAGCACCCGTTCTATGACTACGAGGTACCGGTCGTCCTTGGCGACCACGTGACGCTCGAGTCGGGGACTGGCGCGGTGCATACCGCGCCCGGGCATGGCCAGGACGACTTCATCGTCGGTCAGAAATACGGGCTGGAGGTCTACAACCCGGTCAACGCGAACGGCGTCTTTGTCAGCGGCACAGAATTGTTCGCGGGCCAGTTCGTGTTCAAAGCGAACCAGGCGATTGTCGACGTATTGCGCGAACGCGGCGCGCTGCTGCACCACGAGGACTACAGCCACAGCTACCCGCATTGCTGGCGGCACAAGTCGCCGGTCATTTTCCGGGCGACTTCGCAGTGGTTTATCTCGATGGATGGAAATCGCGACGCCGAGCGCGCCGCTCCTACGCTGCGCGAACAAGCGATGGCGGCCATCAAAGAAGTGGCGTGGATTCCGGGGTGGGGCGAGCAGCGCATCGAGAACATGGTGTCGGGGCGGCCGGACTGGTGTATCTCGCGCCAGCGCACTTGGGGCGTGCCGATCGCATTCTTCGTGCACCGTGAGACCGGTGAGCCGCACCCGAACACACCGGCGCTGCTTGAGCAGGTCGCGCAGCGCGTCGAGCAGGGCGGCATCGATGCGTGGTTCGAACTCGACGCGGCCGATCTTCTGGGCGACGATGCGGCTGACTACGAGAAGGTCAACGACGTGCTCGATGTGTGGCTCGATTCGGGCCTCGTACATCACTGCGTCCAGCGCTCACGCAGCGGACTCGGCTTTCCGGCTGACCTCTACCTTGAAGGCTCCGACCAACACCGCGGCTGGTTCCAGTCCTCGTTGCTCACGGCGGTCGCGATGCACGGCACTGCGCCGTACCGCGCGGTACTCACACACGGCTTCACGGTGGACGCGCAGGGCCGCAAGATGTCCAAATCGCTCGGCAACGTGATCGCACCGCAGCAGGTCGTCGGCACACTCGGCGCCGATGTGTTGCGGCTCTGGATTGCGGCGACCGACTACCGCGGTGAGATGAGCGTCTCGGACGAAATCCTGAAGCGCATGTCGGACTCGTACCGGCGCATGCGCAATACGACGCGCTTCTTGCTCGCGAACCTCGACGACTTCAACCCAGTCGACGATGCCGTCGCGGTCGATGAGATGGTCGCGCTAGACCGCTGGATCGTCGCGCGCGCTGCGGAGCTGCAGCGACACGTGACGGACGCGTACGCCTCATACGAGTACCACCAGATCTACCAGCGCGTGCACAACTTCTGCGTGGTTGACCTCGGCAGCTTCTACCTCGACGTCATCAAGGACCGCCAGTACACGCTGCCCGCCGCGTCGCACGCGCGTCGTTCCGCGCAGACCGCGATGCACCACGTCGCGGAAGCGATGGTGCGCTGGCTCGCGCCGATCCTGAGCTTCACCGCGGACGAAATCTGGGCACACCTGCCGGGCGAGCGCGCCGGCTCGGTATTCGCGGCGACCTGGTATCCGCTCCCAGAGCCGCGCGATTCGGGTCCGGTCGACTGGGCGCAGGTGCTAGAAGTCCGCGAGGCCGTTTCGCGCGAACTGGAGCAGCGGCGGGCCGCAGGCGACATCGGTTCGGCATTGGACGCGCGTGTCGATTTGTACTGCGACGGCGCGCTATACGACAATCTCGCGATGCTCAGCGACGAATTGCGTTTCGTGTTCATCACCTCCGAGGCGGCCGTGCACCGCACGGACGGCGAATTGCGTATCGAAGTGGGTAAAGTCGATGACGCCAAATGCGCGCGCTGCTGGCATCGACGGTCGAGCGTCGGTACCGTCGCCGCGCATCCGGAAATCTGCGACCGCTGCGCGGACAACATCGATGGTTCCGGCGAAAGCCGGCGGTGGGCGTGATGTTCACGCTCGAGCGCATCGTCGGCGTTGGTCACGTGAAGTGGCTGTGGGTGTCGGTCGGCGTGATTCTCGCGGACCAGATTACGAAGCTCGCCGTCGTTCTGCATTTCGGCCGGTACGCGAGCGTCGGTGATTTTTGGACGCACACTGCGGGTGGCGAATTGCCGCGCGGCTTGTTCCAGCGCATCGAGGTGTTACCGGTCCTCGACCTCACGCTGATGGTGAACACCGGCGCCGCGTTCAGCCTGCTCGCGGATGCAGGCGGCTGGCAGCGCTGGTTCTTCGTGTTGCTCGCCGTGGGTGTCATCGGCTTCATCCTGTATTGGCTGCGCACGCTCCCGCCCCGCGGCAACAGCATCCTCGCGATGGGGCTTGCGCTGGTGCTTGGCGGCGCATTCGGCAACCTCATCGATCGCTCGGCGTACGGCTGGGTCATCGACTTCATTCATTTGCATTGGCAGGATGCGTATTGGCCGGCATTCAACGTCGCCGACTCGGCGATTACGGTCGGCGCGGTCATCCTGTTCGTCGATGCATTCTTTGGTAGCGGCCGAAAAGCCGCAGGAAGTTCCTGATGCAAATCATGCTGGCAAACCCGCGCGGGTTCTGCGCGGGCGTCGATCGCGCGATCGACATCGTGCAACGGGCGCTGGAGCTGTTCGGCGCGCCGATTTACGTGCGGCACGAGGTCGTGCACAACCGCTTCGTCGTCGAAGGGCTGCGCGAAAAGGGCGCCGTTTTCGTCGAGGAACTCGAGGAAGTGCCGGATGGCGCGACGGTGATTTTTAGCGCGCATGGCGTATCGCAGGCGGTGCGCCGCGCCGCGGGCGGTCGTGATTTACGCGTATTTGATGCAACATGCCCGCTCGTCACGAAAGTGCACATGGAAGTCTCGCGGTACGCATCTGAGGGCCGCGAAGTCGTCCTCATCGGCCATGAGGGTCACCCCGAAGTCGAAGGCACGATGGGCCAGTTCGACGGCGAACGCGGCGGGCGTATGTACCTCGTCGAGACGCCGGCTGATGTTGAGTCGCTCGAAGTGCGTGACCCATCACAACTCGCATTCGTCACGCAGACCACGCTGTCGATGGACGACACCGCGCTCGTAATCGACGCGTTGCGCCGCCGCTTCCCGGACATCACGGGCCCGCGCAAAGACGACATCTGTTACGCGACGCAGAATCGCCAAGACGCGGTGCGGATGCTCGCGACGCAGGTGGAAGTGTTGATCGTGGTGGGCTCGCGGAACAGCTCGAATTCGAACCGTCTGCGCGAGCTCGCCGAAGCGCAAGGCGCGCGCGCGTGGCTCGTGGATGGCGCCGACGATCTTGATCGCGCGTGGTTTGAGGGTGTCGAGCGGGTCGGCGTGACCGCCGGCGCGTCTGCGCCGGAAGTTTTGGTCCGTCAGGTCGTCGAGCGCTTGCTGGAGTGGGGTGGAAGCGTCGCGAACGAGGCGCCCGGCAAACCCGAGAACGTCGTCTTCTCGCTGCCGAAAGACCTGCTACGCGAGATTAAAAGCCGCGGCGCCTGAGCGCCGCGTCCATTTTTACCAGCAGTTCGCGCCCGCGCCAGACGCGGCCTTAACCCCGGTATTCGTGAGCGTCAGCGTCCCGCAATCGGTATCGCGTCCTGCGTGGCTGCCCGACGGCACCGCTTGCAGCGTGTATGAGTTCGCGGTCCACCCGTCTTGCACCGACACGGTGTACACGATTTCACCGCTGCCGTTGGGTTGTCCGTCCGAATCGACCGGCAGCGGGCTCGCGCCGTAACCGAGATTGGTCAGGTCTCCCGTATAGGTCTTGTTGTCCATGAAGAACTGTTCCTGCCGGTTCGCGACCTGAGTCAGGATGGACTGTCCGACAGTGCGTTTGCTCTTCGTCACATAA
Organism: uncultured Gammaproteobacteria bacterium; assembly: GCA_964402835.1. Classification (GTDB taxonomy): domain Bacteria; phylum Pseudomonadota; class Gammaproteobacteria; order Natronospirales; family JAIVGZ01; genus JAIVGZ01. The sequence continues at coordinate 10,499 of CAYODZ010000161.1, forward strand.
CCGTTGTACGACGGGTACGCGATGGCCGCGATAACGCCAATGATTGCGACGACAATCATCAATTCGATCAGCGTGAAGCCTTGCAGTTTTCTCATGGTGTCTGCTCTCTCTCATACCAGTAAGTGCGCCAGCGCATGCTGCCCGGAATCGCAACCGTCGAAAGGTCGGGACGCAACACGCGGTTCGGCGGCAAAGATACCACCTCGGCCGGGATACCGCCCGACAGCAATGCGTCCGTACGGTCGGAACTGCTGGTGGCCTCGCCCGGGTTGTCGGGGTCATCGTCGGTGGAGTCGAAGTTGATCGTGGACCGCGCATCGGCGAGGGCGACCGCATAGAGCAAGCCGCCGCCTTCCGACGGGCCGCAGGTCGACGCTTCGGCTTCGCCTGGCGGTAGGTAGGTCGTGAAGAAAATCGTGCCGCCGATCGTGAACGGAAGCGCGAGGCTCTTCTCGCCCGATGCCTCCGCGAGCTGCAGACGCCAGCCGTGCGTAAGGTCTGGCCAGCCACCCGGCTCATCGTCGCAATCGCCGGCCTGGATGCAGTTGCTCGTCACGTCGCCGAGGTTGGTTGGGTCGTATTCCGGAAGCACTTCGTCTACCTGTAGCGGACGACTGACCGTACGCCGGTCCTTGATCATGTACAGGTAGTTCTCCGGAATCACGCCCGCGTAGCCCTTGTCGAGCGGGTTCGCGCGGTCGCCGGAGCCGATGATGACCGCGTCGTATGCGCTTTCGGAGTCGCGTGCGAGCACGACATCGGGGGCGTGGAAGAAGCGGCGTTCGTTCGCCGGGCTATCGTCGTCGAAGTGGCGACCCAGCCGCGCCAGCGGATACACGAGCCAATCGTCGTCGGGGTCGCCGACGAGGTCGACGCGCCACACCGTACCGCCGGTGTCGCCGACGTAGATGCGGTCCGTGTAGCCGTCACCGGACGTGTCGACGATCGTGACGTCAGACGGAATGCTGTCGACCATCTCGTCATGCACGGCGTTCCAGATCAGCTCCCCGGTCAGCGCATTCACGACATAGATCGAATTGCCCTCGTCGTCGTTGGTACCGCCGGCGCCGCGTGCGTCCTTGTTCGTGTCGTAGCCGCCCCCGAACACGATGATCGGGGTCGGGGTCGCAGTGCCGTCGACGTTGAGGCTTAACGTACCGACCTGCGGCGTCGAGAACGTCTTTCCGAGCGTTTCGAAGCCCGCGTCGGCGGAGGTGATTCTCCATAACAGGTACGGATCGTCCGGGTCGGTGACGTCGAGCGCGTAGTAGGCTTCGCCGCCGCGCCGCAGGCCGAAATACACGATGACGCGATCGCCGGCGTCGATGGTGCCGTTGCCGTTAATGTCGCGCGTGTACACCACCGGCGCGCCATCGACCGTATAAGGGTGCGGTGGGCCGGATTCTGCGGGCACGTTGGTGCGTAGCGTCTCCATCTTGTCCATCACCATGCGCGGCATGAAGCCCCAAACTTCCTCACCGACGTCGGCGCCGGCCGCGTTGGTATTGCGGAACATGCGCAGATAGCCGTCATTCGACCCCATCATGATGCGGATGTCCGGGTTCTGCAGCGTGTGCTCGCCGATCGCGCCGTAGTTGATCGGCAATGGGCGCGAGTGGAGCGGGTCGCCGAGTATCCACGGCCGCGCGAGCGTCGGGTCCGCCGGGTCGCGGATGGATAGGTTGTCGACGTCCATGCCGCGCATCCACTTCAGCATTTCGAGCGCGGCGGTCGCATCGGCAGAACCGATGTCGGCCAGCAGCGCAGCGGCGACGTCTGCCTCCGCATCAAGGTCCATCAATACGTTCGTGGCGCCGTTCGAGATCGCCCCGGGTTCGGTGAACAGCTGGCGCGCGCCGTCGGCGTTGGTGGTGCCCGGCCCGCCCGAGATGAAGCCCGGAATTTTCTGGCCCGCGCCGCCGCGGTCGACGGAGCGACCATCGCGACCGTCGATTTCACCACTCTCAAGGTCGGGCGGGGGCAGCGCGCCGCCCTCTGTCCAATACGTCAACGCGCTGAAGTTGATGCGGCCATCGGCGGCGACCGCGTCCGAAAAATTCTGATCGATGAGGCGGACCACGCCGTCGGTCTGGTCGATCTTCAGCTTCTTCAAGCTGCCGGGCCACGCGGGACGGCCCTGCGGATCGGCTTGGAACAGCGCGATGTACACGTTGTCCACGATTTCCGAGCGGTTGAACACGTTGACGGGCACCGAAGCCGACACGAAGGTCGTCGACACCGACAGTATCTGCTGGAAAATGCTGTTCAGCGTCTCGACCAACAACTGCGGGTCGCCGAGCACGCCCAGTGCGAGGCTGGTACCCGATGCCGCGGCGAGCGCGTGACGGGACGGGTTCGTCTGGTCGGTGATGAACCAGCCGACGACGTTCTGCTTACCGTTGATGTCGCCGCCGTCGCCGAGGTAGGTCGCGCTACCGATGTCCGCGTCGTTCATGAACTTCAGCACGTTCTCGAAGCTGCCGGAGTTACCCTGCATGCTGATGCCCATGCCGCCACTGGCCGGGGATGCGGCAATCGCGGAGTCGGAGTCGCTGTCCTGGTTGCTGTTGCCGAACGTGAAGCTGATCGTGAACACCTTGGTGCAATGCGTCGCGTCGGCGAGCGGCGAGATGTAGCGCCAGTTGCTGCCGTCCGCGGCCATGATGCTCTGGTCCCATGCGACGCCGGTCAGGCCTTGGGTCGGGTCATCGAGGTTTTTGTTTTGGCTATAGTCCTCGTGGCCGCCGGGGTAGCTCGCATAGCCGTTGCGACCGTTATAAACACCACCGCCAGTCAGATAGCGGTAGAACTCGAACCAGATTTCCTTGCCCTGCCATGAATGCGACAGGCCGCCCTGTGGATTGGGCATCGCCTCGAGGATGCCGAGGAACTTCGCTTTTGCGTCATTCTCATCGTCTTTAAATACCGATTGGAAACCCATTGCGATGTAACCGCCGTTCGCGCATTTGTTTTTTTCACCCTGCGGGCCGGCGCAGTTGTTCGCTTGATTGTGCGGCAGCATTAGGCCGACCTTCACGCCGGCGAGATCCTTGAACACGACTTTTAGCGCCGTGCGCAACGCGATGAAGTAGGTCCAACTCGTGCCTGCGGGTACGTTCTCCTCACCGAGCTCGGCGACAAAGAACGCACGGTCGTCTGCGCTGATGTTGAACGTCGAGCCGAGGTTTGAGCGGTAATCGAGGTTGAACATCACGAGCGGCTCGCTGCCGGCTTCGCCGCGGGGCTCCATGTAGATGTCGATGTCCTCGGCATAGACGAGCGAGGGCAAGAGGCCCATCGAGACGACGATTAGTGCACGGATGAACGTTTTCATGTCATTGCCCCTTGGGTACGACCATCAGCATTCCCTGTGTGACTTCCGAGTGCCCCTCACCTTGGTCACCGCGGGCGAACCGCGCGTCGATTTGGAACGCGGCGGCGGTCAGCATGCGCGCCGAAGTACCGAGCCCACGCGGGGGCGGCCGGAACGTCGGTCCGAGGCGCTCGACCACGACCGTAATGGACTGGTCTGCGAGTTCGTCTGCGTATAACCCGTCCGGCAACGTCATCGTCTTCGTATTGCAGGTATCGCCGAGGTCGGCGCTACAGGTCCGGAAGCCGACGTCGCCGACAACCGCCATCGCCGATGGCGTATCGAGCACTGCGTCTATCAGTGCTTGTGCATTCTGGAACGCGGCGGCCCGGACTTCGTCGTTGCCGGCTTGCTTCAGCTCCATCATGCTGGAGCGCATCGACGACAGGCTGAGCATCGTGATGATGATCAGGAAAATCAGCGCCGTGATTAACGCCGCGCCGCGTTGCGTGTGTTGGATGCCCATCAGTTGTTATTCCGTCCCAAGTTCCGCAGGTTGGCCGGGTTGCGCAGCAGCACGGTCGTGGTCGCCGAGCGGCGATAGAAGTTATCCGCTGGCGTCACGGTCGTGTTGCCGAGCACGTAAGTCTTCGGATTCACGTAGCCCTGCTCAGGGCGCAGGCTGCGCGCGAGCAGGTGGACGCGGATTGCGGTGACGGTCGGCCATTGCGCAGCGTTCGGGGTCGAAATATACCGCTCTGGTAGACCGTCGCTGTTCGCGTCGATGCCGTACTCGATCTGCATCTGCTCGATGCCCTCGACCAGGCATTCGGTGGTCATCGTCGGTGTCGCGCCCATCACCATCACCTTGCGGCAGAGCGTCGGGATGCCATCGTCCTCGTCGGTCGAGAATTTCCGGATGTAATGCACGGTGGGCGCGTACTCGCGGTTCTCGACGCAGCCGCTCACGACAGTCGTGCCCGATTTCGGTTCCGCGAACAAGAGGCCCATGATGCCGTTGTCCGCAAGATAGACCGTGTTGTCTTGCAGGGTGTCCACGGCGTTGAAATCGTGGACGCACTCGTTCGGGTCGTCCTCGATTGCGGTGCCGCGCACGCGCTTGATTGCGAGCACATCGGTGTCTGCGCGAAACTCGCCCGCGTCGATGCAATTGAACGCGGCGTTTGCGGCCGCCGCCGTGGCGTTATCGACGCCGCTGATCGGGCTCGCGAGGTTGTAGGCCCAGACGCCGGCTGCGCCGACGCCGCAGTCGTTCGTGATTGATAGCGTCGTGTCGTTCTGGATCGAGACTGGCTCGAGCACGCCGCCCCAGAAGCCGGCCATCGTCGCGTCCTCGACGACGACTTCGATCGCAAACCGCAGGTTCGCCTGCATCGTCGCGATCTGTTCGTCCTGGTTAAAGCTCTGCCGCGTCTGCGTGAACAGCGTCGCAATGCCGAGCGTCAACATGAGGCCGAGCGCCATGGCGATCATGAGCTCGGCGAGCGACATTCCGTGTTGGTGTCTGGTCATTGTGTCGGCGTGATGTAAGTTGAGATGGTCAGGATGCGGCGGAATTCGTTGGCGTCGCCGTACAGGGCCGAGTCCTCGCCGCACGCGTGGATGATCGGGTTCGACAACGGCGTGACGCCGCGCCACGCGATCGAGACGGTATACGTGCCGGCCGCGCCGCCGATGGGTCCTTCGATGCACGCCTGCGGCGAGACGAGTCCCCCGGTCGGTGTTGCGTCCACGAGTTCGGCCGCGCCATCCAGCGCTTGCTCCCATTCGGCGAGGTCGTACCACGCCATTTGCGTCGCATTGCAGTTCGCCGCGGTGCAGTCGACCGGCGCTGCACCTAGTGTGCCGCCGCCGAGCGTCACACCCTCGGCGAGGACATACTCGCTGAGCATCCGCCCGTTCGCGCGCATGCGCTCGATCAGGTCGGACGCCAGCAGCGAGGCGGTCGTGCGTTGCAGTGCGTCGTAGTTCGCCTTTTTTGAGATTGTCTGCAGGCCGGCCACGGCGAGTAGGCCAAAAGAAAAAATCAGCAGGGTGACGAGCACCTCGATCAGCGTGAAACCACGTGCGGTCATGCGGCGCATGCGTCACCCCCGTCGTCGCCGCGTGGGCGACCGGTCCGCGAGATTTCCACCGCACGTGAAGCGATCTCGCTATCGAGCTCGCAGAGGAGGATGCGGCCCTCGGCGTTGTTGACCAGGCGGCCGTTCGGCGTGTACGTCAAAGAACTGCCGAAGTCGAACGAGCGAATGCGGCTGGCGCCGCCTGGTTCGTCGACGGCCGCGAGGATTTCTTCACCCGCGTCGATGACACCGGGGTTCGTCGGGTCGATATAAACCAACCAGCCATATTGCCAATCGCCCGCGCCCGTGAGGCAGGCGGACTGCGCGGCGTTGCTGCGGCACACCGTGACGCGGCGATTACGGGTGATCGATTCGGTGCGCGCGAGGTGCAACGACGACAACACGTCGTTGATTGCGGCCGCACGCCGGTTCGAGGTGATGAGGGTGTTGTAGGCCGGGATGGCCATTGACGCGACGATGCTCATCACGGCCAGCGTGACGAGCAGCTCGACGAGCGTAAAACCGCGCGGTCGGATGTGTTCCATGGCGGTGAGGATAGTGCCGCACCGGACAAAAACGGGGCCGTTTCCGACGAGCGGTGGGATTCGCGCGATAGACGGTCACGGCGGGCACGCATCAGGGCGCGGCTCACCCCGTCGAACGCGCCCTGACGGTGCGACGACGATGGCCCGTAATGGGCAGACGAGGAGGGTGCCGTTCGTCGAGCGACCGCGCGGCCGAAACCGGAACAGGGTGCGGTTGGCGTTGACGTCGACGCCCGACGCCGGGTCCCCGCGATGCAGCGTCGCGCCGTCGGGGATGGCGTCTCCTGGCCGCCAACCCGTCGGCGGCACGAACGCGACCCAGCCAAAACGCCAGTCGTCGTCGCATTGCGTGCCGGCCACGCTCGGACAGACGTTCACGATGCGGTTCTGCATCACCGCGGCATGGCGCGCGTGCTGCAACGACGCGACCAGCGCATTCACGGTGACGATTCGCCGATGGTCCGCGAGGAGCGCCGCGAATGAGGGCCATGCGACGAGCGCGAGGATCATCGCAACGACCGCGACCACGAGCGCTTCCAATACGGTGAATCCTTTCATCGCGGTGTAAGCTTGGAAGCCGATGTCCGCCCCTTCCACAACTCGTGACATAGCCGCCGGCGACTTCATCGTCGTGGGGGGCGGCATCATTGGTCTCACCAGCGCGTTGGCCCTTGCGGAGCGTGGCTTCCGGGTCACGCTCGTCGAGCGCGCTGCGGGTGCCGCGAGCGAGTCGTCGGGCGCGGCGGCGGGCATCGTCTCGTTGCTGTATCCGTGGGAGTACCCGGTTGGTGTGCAGGCGCTCGCGCGCTTCAGCCGCGAGCGGTATCCGTACTGGTACCGCAAATTCTCGGTCCCGGGGCTGCTCGCCTTCGACGCGGCGCCCGCGGAGGCGGGTGAGCGCGTCGACGGCGCGCGCATCGCCGAACTCGTGCCGTCGCTTGTACCACCGCACGCGGACGGCGCGTTCTGGCTAAAAGACGCGGGCGCGGTCGACCCGCGTTTTCTCGCCGCATCGCTCGCGACGCGCGCCGCCGAACGCGAGGTGGCGCTTCGTTGGGGCAGCGAAGTGGTCGGACTCGCGACCGGCGACGCGGGCATCACGGGCGTGCAGCTCGCGAACGGCACCACGCTCACCGCGCCGCGCGTGTTGGTCGCCGCGGGCGCCTGGAGCGCAACACTGCTTGCGCCGCTCGGTATTGAAGTCCCGATACGCCCAGTCCGGGGGCAGGTCATCGAGATTGCGGGCGCTGCGGGCGTACTCAATACCATCGTCACGCATGAGCACCGATACCTGCTGCCACGTGGCGACGGCCGGATCGTCGTCGGCAGCACCGCCGAGGAAGTCGGTTTCGACGCATCGACGACCGACGATGCGGGCGCCGACCTGAAGCGCTTCGCGGATGCACTGTTGCCGGCGCTCACGCCGCTCGCGGTCTCGCGGCACTGGGCGGGCCTCAGGCCCGGCTCGCCCGACGGTGTGCCGCTCATCGGCCCCGTGCTGGAAATCAGCGGCCTCTGGCTGAATGTCGGGCATTACCGCAACGGAATCACGCTCGCGCCGGGCTCGGCCGAACTCGTCGCCGCAATGGCCGCAAATGCGGTGCCGCCGCTGGACCCGACGCCGTTCCAACGCCTATACTTCGCCACACTTTGTTAGACCCGAATCAAGCCACCGAACTGCTGTCCCGCGCGGGCGTCAAGCCGACCGCGCAGCGCGTTGATATCGCGCGGGTGTTGTTCGCGCGGCCGCAGCATCTCTCGGCCGACCAAGTGCTCGCGCAGCTGCGAGAGGTCGGGCAGGACTGCTCGCGCGCGACCGTTTACAATACGCTCGGCCTGCTCGAACGGCAGGGCTTGGTCCGCGAGGTCGTCGTGGATCCGACGCGGGTGTTTTACGACTCGACGCCGGGACCACACCACCATTTTTACAACGTCGACACCGGCGAGCTCTCCGACATCGAAGCCGACGCGGTTTCCTTGTCCCGCCTGCCGGCGTTACCGAGCGGTACCGAACACGCGGGTACGGACGTCATCGTCCGGATCCGGCAAGCCACAACGCCCAGATAGCTCAGTCGGTAGAGCAACTGATTCGTAATCAGTAGGTCGGAGGTTCGATTCCTCTTCTGGGCACCATTCCTCGTCTTGGTTCAGCATTCGTTCAGCGCCATGCGCTACATTACGGCCATGATTCGACGATTGCTGCCCACTGTGTTGCTCGCCGGTTGTGTCGCTGGCGCCGCCATGCATGAACTGACCCTGCCTATGTCCGTCCCGCCCGCACAGGCGTTGCCTGCGCAAAAGGGTGAGCCGCTCCGCGTCGGCACGACGGTTGAGGTGCCCGACGCGGTGCGCGCCATCGCGCTCGACGCGCTCGAATGGTCGGACGGCGTCGCGCGGCTCACGGTGAACTGGCCGAGCGCACGCGGGCTCGCATTGAAGTTGCACGCAGACGGCCGCTGGGACAAGGCGACCGCCATTCGCGCGCTCGACGCTGAGGGTCGGTCGTTGCACGCGGACGCATGGCATCCCGCGCACGCCAGCGACTGGTCGACGCCGTCGGCGTCCGGCGACGCGCTCATTCTCGAAATCACGAACCCACCCGGCCGCGACGCACGCTTGTTCGTCGTCGCGGCGTCGACCAGGACCCGCCGATGATCAGAATCCCGCTTGTGCTCGTCGCCATCCTGTTCGCGGGTAGCGCGTTCGCACAGCAAGTCGGGCCAGCGCCCGCGCGGAGCGCAAAGTCCGAGCCCGCTGCCTATGCGCTGATTGCACCCGATGCGAAAGTCGCCGCGCAGCGCCACACGCTCGCGGCGCCAGACGATGCAGAGTTCGCGGTGCTGCGTGCGAACAACCTGCGCGAAAAACGCTTGCAGATCGGCATTGCGCGCGCATTGCCGAGCGCGCTCGAGGCGGTCGCGCTCGATACGCTCGCATGGCAAACGCTCGCCGACGGCAGCCGCGTCGCGCGCCTCGAAATCCAGTCGCCGGGTGCGGCCGCGATGCGCGCCGCGTTCGAACGCCGCGCACTGCCAAAGGGTCTCTCGATTCGCGCGTACGCACCGGGAGAGCCACGCATCGCGCACGCGCCGATCCGGGCCGGCGCCGGTGGGCGTGCATCACTCCCCGAGCAACGCGGCGATGTGCTTGGCCTCGAATTGCACGCGGCCGTGGGCTTCGACTTCCGCGGCGCGCTGTTGCCGATCGCGACCGTGTCGCACCTCGTCGCTTCGCCGGCGAACTGGAATGTGAAGGACCTTGCCCAGCTAAACCAGGCCGGCTCCTGCAACCTCGACGTCGCGTGTCACGAAGACGCGACCTGGATGGACGTCGCGAAAGCCGTCGCGAAATACACTTTTGATGGTTTCGACGACGAAGGCGATCCTGGTACGTTCCTCTGCACCGGTACGCTCCTAAACAATCTGTCCGAAGACGGCTCGCCGTTGTTCGCGACCGCGAACCACTGCATCAACACGACGGCCGAAGCCGATTCGATGACATTTTTCTGGCACTTCGAGCGCGCGACCTGTAACGGCTTGACGCCGACGGGCGGCTTCGTCGCGGAGAACACCACCACCGGCGGCGCCGACTTGCTTGCGACCGCTGCGTCGAACGACATGGTGCTGCTACAACTCGTGAACGCGCCAGCGGCGGATACGCTACTTTCGGGCTGGAACGCGAACGAGCCGCAGCGCAGCGCGCTCGTGACGAGCATCCACCATCCGGCCGGCGACCTGAAGAAGTATGCGGACGGCACGATTACGGACTTCACGCATTACAGTAGCGGTACGCACACGGCGAACGGTTCGCATCTGCGCGTCGAGTGGCATGCGGGCACGACCGAGGGCGGCAGCAGCGGCGCTGGCCTGTTCTTGAACACCGGCGACCCAGACGTCGATTACGCGTTCATCGGCACGCTGCACGGCGGCGACGCGTCATGCACGGCGCAGGATGCGCCGGACTGGTATGGCCGTTTCGACCTCGCGTACAACACCTTCTACGAATGGCTGGATCCGGGCAGTGACGGGCTGCCGCCGCCGGCGGCGCCGACCGTGACGCCGATTGTCGATGGCGACACCGTGCACGGCGACCTTGCGGCGGGCGAGTGGCATTACTACAGCATCACTTTGCCGAGCGCGAACTTGAACCGCATCGACACCTGGCTCACCGTATTCTCCGGCGACGCGGACTTGTACCTGCGCGAGGCCGACCTGCCGACCGAGTCCCATTACGGCTGCCGCTCGTGGGAGAGCGGCGTGACCGACGAGTACTGCGGCGCGACCGACAGCACGACGCCGAGCAATTGGTACGTCGGTGTGTACGCGTATGAGGGCGAAGTCAGCTATGCTCTTGAGGTCGAGTTGAGTCCCAACCCGCCGCCGGCGCCGCCGGTGCGTGACAGCGGGGGCGGGGGTCACGGAGGCTTGCTGATTGCGATCGGCCTACTGGGCTGGTGGCGACACAGGAGGAGTCATGGAGAATCCGTTCAAGTTTCTGCGGGGGCCCGAGTGGGACACGCTGAGGGCTGGCGCCAAGGTTCAGAAATTCGCTGAAGGCGATATGTTGCTCGCGGCGGGGACTACCCCGCGCGGCATCATGGTCATCGTCAGTGGGACGGCCGCGGTTCAGCGCGACTCCGCGGGCTTCGCCATCACCGTCGCAGAGCTCGAGGCCGGTTCGATTTTCGGCGAGATGTCGTTTATCGAATCGATGCCGGCCGAGGTGAGTCTCGTAGCGACGACCGCCGTTGAAGTCCTGTTCATCGACCACGCAACGGTCAAGTCAATCATCCATGACAATCCGGCTTTTTATGGGCGATTCTTCCAGTCGCTTGCGTGGTTGTTGTCCCGCCGTCTTCGCGACATGACGAGCGCCGTCGGCAAACAGCCCGCGGACGATTGGCTGTCGCAAGACTGATCAGTGCAGGCGGTTCACCAGAATAATTAGCTCGGCCTGCCGCCGGATGTTCATTTTCGAGTAGACCGCCCGCAGCTGCACGCGCACCGTCGCGAGGCTGACGTCGCGCGCTTTCGCAATCATCTCGATGGTTTCTCCTGACGCAAAACGGACCGCGACGTCGGCTTCGGCCGGTGCGAGTCGATACGCGGCTTGCAAGGTCTCGCGCCCGTGATCGCCGAGCAACTGGTTCCGGCCGCGCACGAGCACCAGCACGTGCGGGCCTGAGCCGAGCGCGTCGGCGGCGGCCGGTAACGCGATGACGTCGAGCGCGGTCGGATGTTCCGCGATGTCGTGCACGATGATCGACCGCGCGAGTGGGCGATCCGGTGCGTCGCGGCCATGCGCGACGGCGCGGACGACCGCCGCAAATTCTGCAACATCGTGATGGTTCGCGGTCGCGAGAAAACCCTTCTTGAGCCGCAATGAGCGCCCAGCTTCAACAAGCGCTGCGGCGACCGGCGTCAACGCATGCACGCGACGCGACGCGTCACAGATGAACGCTGCGGCCGATAGTCGCTCCAACGAGCCGGTCACTAGCCGGAATCCCTCCGCTTGCAGCGCATGCTGCGTGCGGAAGGCCGCACGCACTTGCGGTGCGAACGAGTCGAATACCCGTCTTTGCGCCTCGTTGATGGGGCCCTCACGATGCGTGCGCAACATCGCCAAGACCGTCAGTGCGCGAGCTCCGTGCTCAAGGACGGCGCCACACATGTGCGGCATATCGCGCGGGACGAGGAACTCTTGGTAGTACGCGTCGCGCGCCGATTCTTGCGGCGTGATGAAGTCCGCGTCGACCGCGGAGCTCAGAGGCCGCGCGAGCAAGGCGGCACGCAAGCGCGGGTTAAGCGATGGATCGCCGCCGCCGGCTTCGACGTGCGCCGCGCCGAACGACGCATCCACGTTGGTGACGAGATTGAGTGATACCGCTTTTGAAGGCGTGACCGAATAAAGCGCGCCATGCTGCGACCCGGTTGCTTGCGCGAGCGCGTCTAGCGCGTCGTGCCAACCGCCGGTGCCGAATGCAGCCGAATGAAACGCGTCGGCGATTGCGAGCCACGCGGGATCGTCAGGTTTCATGCATACCCAAATTGAGTGATGTGGCGCGGACCCAATGAGTCCCATATTCGACGCAGGGACCACTTGGGGAGAGTCTACATGTTTAATCGCGCGTCCGCGGCGGTTGCCGTGCTGTTTGTCGTTACCATGCTCGGCGGTTGTCTGGGTGACACTTCGTCGCCACCACCCGCGAGTTCCGTTCCGCCGCCGACGTCGCCACCGACTGTTCCGCCGACAACGCCACCGGATCCGGATCCTGCACCGCCGTCTACTTATTCAATCGGTGGTGCCGTCGCGGGTCTCGCAGGCGGCTCTGTGCAGGTTACCTCGGGCGAAACCGTACTCGAGCTGACCGAAAACGGCGTGTTCACTTTGCTTGATGGTTTGAGCGAGCCGACCGACTACTCGGTTTCCATCACCAATCAACCAATGGCGCCGCGTCAGTTGTGTACGGTCGCGAACGCTGCCGGCACGATGGACGCTGGCAGCGTGCGCAATATCCAGATCGCGTGCACGAACGCGTTGAAATTTACCGCCCGCGTGACGGATGCGCCGATTGCGTATGCGAGCGTGTCGGTGACGATTGGCGATCGCGTCTTCACGACCATCGCCGACGCGAACGGCGTGTTTACGGTCAACATCCCGGTGTTCGATGCAGACACCGCGAAAATGGTCATCGCCGAAGCGACCGGTAGTGCAGACCAAGGGCAGGCGCACGTCACCTTCGCGAACATCCTCGGCACGCTGTCTACTGTCGTGGACGGCGCGAGCGGCGACGGCGAAATCGCCGGTGAGGAAAACTCAGGCACGAACATCACCAACGTGTCGACCGCAAAATACGTCCTTACAGTACAAGCGAACAACGGCGAAGTACCGACGACGGGCGCGGCGCTGCAGACGGCTGAGCGTTCGGTCAACGCAACCGAGGTGATGAGAATCGCGGCTGCGATCAAGTTGATCGTCGACCAGCCCGAGACCTACTCACTACCCGCGGGCAAGACCAGCATCCTCGCGTTCGCGTCGGACCCCGCTGCGGTCAAGACGTTCGCCGATGCGGCGCCGGCCGCGATGGAGCAGGCGTTGACTGACATTCTCGCCGACACGAGCCTGGTTCCGGGCTACAAAGCAGCGGACGTTCCCGGCACCTATTATCAGATTCCGGCGGCGCAGCCGGGCTTCCTGTCGCCGCAGGGCGAGGGGCTCATGTTCAGTGCGGATGGGACGGGCGAGTTCATGACCTCGAACGTTGGCGGTGTGCCGGTGACCGAATCGTTCACTTGGACCGTGACCGACGGCATCCTGAAAGTGAAATACGCGAACCCGATCAATCAACCGACGAATGTGTACTGGGGTGACTACACGCTGAGCGCCGATCAGAAAGCGGCGATGACCTGCGCCGGCAACCCGTCGCAGATCCGCATGAACCAGATTATCAGCGAGACCGATTACTCGTTGACCTCGCCGGGTGAGCTCGTCGACCAGGTCCGTGAAACCTATCTATTGGCGCGGACATTCGACGCGTACAACGTGGGAACGGCTTGCGACACGTTCGACGGTACGGTCGACGGCAAGATTGCGCTGGACGCTCAGACGACGACGTCGATCGCGAACAACGTCACGCTGTGGAAGGCGGCGGCGATTGAATCGCAACCCTTCACCAATGATGTTCTCGCCGGCAAACGGTGGGCAATCTTCATGCACACCGAAGTGGGTCCGTGGATGAACAACACGGGTGGCAATCCACCCACGGACGGAAACATCGGTGGGACCTCGCGGCAGTTCGCAGCCCAGCTCATTTCGTTTGCGGCCGGTGGAACGGCAACCGCGTTCCCGAGCGGGGCGGCCATCGACTGGTCACTGACCACATCGGGCGACCTGCAATTGAAGTACGGCGATTGGACGCAGACCGTGAAGGTGCTGCAGTCGTCAGGCGACGTACGCAAGGTCGTTTCGCGTTACCAGAGCGCCACGGATGCCGACGAACGGTTCGCATCGTTCGACCTCGCCGTGATGCGCGATTCAGCGACGAAGTTCGACGCGTCGTTCTGGACCACTGACGAGACGAAGTTCTGGCACGCATTCACGAACGGCTGGAGCCAAGGCGCTTGGGCGAGCGACGGAACGGCGATTTGGGATGGCGGCGCGATGACGTTCGGCTGGTCGTTCCATGCAGGCGGCCTCGCGTTCAACCACGACATGTACGGCTCGGCGGATGCCAAGGGCCACTGGCGTGCGGAAATGCGCTGGTCGGTGGACGCAGACGGCGAAGTGGCCTTCGAGGGGCCATACGCCCGCCTGTGTTATTTCCCCGGCAACCTTGGGGGCGTGCCTTCGTTGACGTGTTTCCGCAGGGCCTGGATGCCTGTGGGCGCGACGGCAACGGGCTATCTATATGTGATGGAAACCGTCTGGGCTTCCAACGATAACGGCGTGAACTGGGGCCTTTGGTTAGCGCCACGTTTGACCCCGGTGCGCAAGATCGATGTGCCAAAGACGACGAACAGCGGCGAGTACCGGATTTTCGTCACACCGTAAAATTGAGGAAAGAATGCCGGCGCATGGATTGCGCCGGTAACTTCAAACGATGTTTAAAACTCTAGTCTTTTCCCCAACGCTTGTTTAAAGTCAGGCGACCACCTGATACAGGTAACAGAACATGCAAAAGTCGTTGCTCCTTAGCGCAGTCCTCGCTTCCTTGCTGATTGCAGGGTGTTCCTCGGATTCGGAAGAATCACGCGCGGTACCGGTCGTCGTCCCGACGCAGCCGGACGGCACGCCGATTACGGCGATTGGGCCGACCGCGAATTTCGATCCGACCACGGGCGCGTTACCGACGCCGAACAATCTCGCGTATCTCGGCTCGGCCGACGGCACGTTGAATCCGCCCGTCACCGATGCGACCAATTTCGGCGATCCGACGGTCGCCATCAGCGCGCTCGACGGTTGGTCGACGGTTGCGCCGATGGTCACGCGCTTCTCCGCTGCGGTCGATCCGGCCACGGTGGTGCCGGGTCAGAGCGTGCGCGTGTTCCAGGTCACGCTATCTGGTCACGGCGGCGCGGTCACCGGCATCGAGCGTGAATTGAGTGCGCCGGCTGAGTTCACCGCATTCATGAGCCCAGGCGACACGACCGGCCAAACGCTGGTAGTCATGCCGACTTCGCCGCTCGCGGGCGCGTCGCATTACATCGTCGTCGTGACGAACGCCGTCGAGGGCACCGATGGTGCGCCAGTCACGCCGTCGCAGATTTATGCAATTACCAAGAACACTGCGCCGCTGATTGACGGCGACGGCAACAACACGACCGTGTTGCCCGATGCGAATGCCGCAGCCCTTGAGCCGCTGCGCCAGCTGACAAACGCGCTAGAGACCGCGGTGTCGGCATCGGCTGGAATCCTTCGCTCGCAAATCGTGTTGTCTTGGACGGTGAGCACGCAGTCGATCACGCATGTGATCGACGCGGTCGCAGCTGCTGCGGAACCCGCTGCGCATCGACTCGCACCGAGTGGGCAGACGACGACCGCGGTTGGCGGTTCGGGCGCGGCCAGCATTTACTTCGGCTACATCGATCTTCCTTATTACTTGCAGGCCCCGACGGACGGCGACACGACCGACCCGACACGCATCTTGTCCGGTCATTGGCAAGGGCAGGGCGGCAGCAACCTCACGCGGTTCAACCCGACGCCGGTCGCGCGCAGCACGCAGCGCGTTCCGGTCGTCATGGCAATCCCGGCCTCCGGTACGATGCCAGCCGCAGGTTGGCCGCTGGTGGTGTTCCAGCACGGCATCACCGGCAACCGTACGCAGATGCTCGCGATGGCGGATACGGCGGCGAATGCCGGTCGAGCGGTAATCTCGATTGACCAGCCGTTGCACGGCGTCACCGACACGACAAGCCTGTTCTACGCACAGAACGCGGCAGGCGCGCATGCGACGCCAGGTATGGCAGCGACCGAGCGCACCTTTAACGTCGACCTCGTTAACAACTCGACGGGCGCGGCGGGCGCGGACGGCACAATCGACGGCTCGGGAACGCACACCATCAACCTTTCGCGTCTACTGACCGCGCGCGATAACTTGCGCCAGGCGCAGGCGGACCTGCTGACGGTGATTGCGACGATTCCCGACATGGCGACCACGAACGGTCACACATTCGACCCGACCTCCGTGCATTTCGTCGGCCATTCGCTCGGCGCGATGGTCGGAACCGGCGCGCTCGGCGCGGCCGGCGCCGATGCGGTGTCGACCGCGACGCTCGCGATGCCCGGCGGTGGTATCGCGCGCTTGCTCGATGCGTCCGTGCAGTTCGGCCCGCGTATCCGTGCAGGCCTGTCGGCTGCAGGCGTCGAATCTGGAACGCCGGCTTACGATTCGTTCATGTTCGCGGCGCAGACGGTCATCGACTCGGTCGACCCGATCAACCACGGCGCGCGCGCCGCGGCGAATTCGCCCATCCACATGATCTCGGTGGTTGGTGACGGCGACGCGAACCTGCCGGATCAGGTGATTCCGAACAGCGTCTCGACTGCGCCGTTGTCGGGCACCGACCCGTTGGCTCGCGTGATGGGCCTGCAGACGATTACGGAAACGACGACGGATGCGGCGGGGGTGTGGGGCATCGTGCGGTTCACCGCCGGTGACCACGGCTCGATTCTGAGCACGACCGCTTCGGCGGCCGCGACGGTCGAGATGCAGACGCAGATGGCGACGTTCATGTCGACGTTCGGCCAGACGATTCCAATCAACAACACGGCCGTCGTCCAGGGGAGCAATTAACATGAAGAATAAATTACTGGCGGCAGTGACGGGCGCGGCGTTTGTGGCCGCACCGGGCGCGATGGCAGCCGATTTCAATCTCGGCCAGCTCGAGGGCAACTTCGACACGACGCTCTCGTACGGCCTGCAATGGCGCGTTGAAGACCGCGACGAGGGTTTGGTCGGCAAGGCGAACCTGAATCCTGCGACCGCAGCGATGACGCCGGCGCAGTTCATTGCCGCGCCGGGTGCATTCTCGGTCAATAGCGACAACGGTAACCTGAACTACGACGACGGCGACCTCATCAGCAACGCGGCGAAGATTACGAGCGAGCTGTCGTTGCGCGGCCAGAACATGGGCTTCTTCGCGCGTGGGTTCTACTTCTACGATTTCGAGAACGCGGACAAGACGGAGCTGCACCCCGACGCGCGTGATTGGATCGGCAACCGCGGCGGTTTGCTCGACGCATTCATCTATGGCGACTGGAACGTCGGCGAATCACAGCGTCCGATCTCGGTGCGCGTCGGCAAGCAGGTGGTGAGCTGGGGTGAGAGCACCTTCATCCAGGGTGGCATCAACTCGATTAACCCGGTCGACGTCGCGAACCTCCGCGTCGCGGGCGCCGAGCTCCGCGAGGCGTTCCTGCCGGTGAACTCGGTTTGGAGCTCGATTGGTTTCACCGACGACGTGTCGCTGGAGCTGTTCTGGCAGGCCGAGTGGAAGGAAGTGAAAACCGATCCGTCCGGCACCTACTGGAGCACGCAGGACTTCGTCGGCCGTGGCGCCGACCCAGTCGTGCTCGGCTTCGGCCAGTTCACGCTGGAGCAGGCGATCGGCGCGGGCGCGGCCGTTGCGCAAGCGCCGGTGAGCCGCCCCGACGACTCCGGTCAGTACGGCGCGGCGTTGCGCTGGTTCGTACCGGGACTCGACACTGAGTTCGGCCTGTATGCATTGAACTACCACAGCCGTTTACCGCTGCTTAGCGGTATCGCCGTGACTGGCGCATCGCCGTCGACTGGCCGTTACTTCCTCGAATACCCCGAGGACATCACGCTTTACGGCATCAGCTTCAACACCGTCCTCGGCGGCATCGCATGGCAGGGCGAGTACTCGTACCGTCCGGACATGCCGCTACAGGTCGACGACGTCGAACTGCTGTTCGCCGCGCTGTCGCCGTTGAACGTCGCGCTGCCCAACAGCCACTTCATGTCGCAGCTCGGCACGTATGCCGCCGGCGAGATTGTCCCGGGCTACGTACGCCATGAAGTCGGCCAGGCACAGCTGACCGGCACCTATCTGTTCGGCCAGCGCGCACCGTTTGGCGCGTCGAACATGGTGCTGCTCGGCGAAGTCGGTGTGCAGCACGTGTACGACCTGCCTGAGCAGTCGGTGCTTCGCTACGAAGGCCCGGGCACGTTCACGGGCGGCGGCGCCGACCGCACGAGCGGTGACCTTCGCAACCCGGTCACGCAGGACGGCGGCTACGCGACGAAGACGTCGTGGGGCTATCGCCTCGTGACGCGCCTCGACTACCCGAACGCGATCGGCGCTTGGAACGTCGCGCCGCGCGTCGCGTTCGCGCACGACGTCAACGGCACCTCGCCGGGACCGGGCGGGAACTTTATCGAGGATCGGAAGTCTTGGTCTGTAGGTATGAACTTCCTGTACCTCGAGAAGTTCGCCGTTGACGTGAGCTACAGCGCGTTCCTCGGGGCCGAGGACTTCAACCTGATTCACGATCGGGACTTTGCCGCGATCGACTTCAAGTATTCGTTCTGAGGGGTTCCTAATGCGTACTACGACTAAAGTGATGTTCGCAGCTGCCGCGCTGGCGCTGCCGCTGGGCCAAGCGCTCGCGCAGCCGACCGCGGAGCGAATTGCGGGGCTCGGCGACGAATTCATGCCGCTCGGCGCGCCGATGGCGGGCAACGAAGCCGGCACGATCCCAGCGTGGGACGGCGGCATCAAGTCGCCACCGGCGGGTTATGAGCCGGGCATGTTCCATCCGGACCCGTTCGCGGGCGACCGCGTGCTGTTCACCATTACCGGCGAGAACCTTGGCGAATACCGCGACCGTCTGTCCGCGGGCCACATCGCGCTGCTTGAGCGTTACCCGACGTACAAGATGAATGTCTATCCGAGCCGCCGCTCCGCGTCGAGCCCGGATTTCGTGTACGAGGCGACCAAGCGCAACGCGGAGACCGCCACGCTTGTTTCGAACGGCGAGGGTGTAGAGAACGCGGTCATCGGCATTCCGTTCCCGTTCCCGACCCAAGGTCAGGAAGTGATCTGGAACCACAAGCTCAAGTATCGCGGCCCGACGGTCCGTCGTAACTGGAGCCAGGCCGCTGTCACGACGGGTGGTTCGTACACGCTGATCCATATCATCGAAGAAATCCTGACGCCGTACTCGATGCCGGATGCGACTTTCGAAGGCCTGAACAACATCCACTTCTGGTACATGCAGGAAGTGCTGTCGCCGGCACGTCTCGCGGGCTCCGTGCTGCTCGTTCACGAGACGCTGAACCAGGTGCAACAGTCGCGCAGCGCGTGGACGTATAACCCCGGCCAGCGCCGCGTACGGCGCGCACCGAACGTCGCCTACGACAACCCGGGCACCGCGTCCGATGGTCTGCGTACGAACGACCAAACCGACATGTTCAACGGCGCGATGGACCGTTACGACTGGCGCCTCGTCGGCCAGCGCGAAATGTTCATCCCGTACAACGCGTACAAGCTGCACAGCGGCGACAACAGTGTCGACGACATCGTGCGGCCGAACCACGTAAATCCGGACCTCACCCGCTACGAGCTGCAGCGCGTGTGGGTGGTCGAGGCGACGCTGAAGGACGGCTTCCGCAACATCTACAACCGCCGCACGTTCTACGTCGAGGCGGACAGCTGGCAGATCGTCACGGTCGACCAGTACGATTCGCGCGGCGAGCTGTGGCGCGTGTCGGAAGGCCATCCGATCAACTACTACGAGGTCCCCGCGATTTGGACTACGCTGGAGGTCGTCCACGACCTGCAGTCGGGACGCTACATCGCGAACGGCCTGAACAACGATGCCTCCGTGCACGACTTCTCGGTTGAGTTGTCGCAGAGCGGCTTCACGCCGGCTGCGTTGCGCGCACGCGGCACGCGATAAGCGGTTCGTTTCTGATGGGGTCAGAGTCAACCGACTCTGACCCCATTTTTTTTCGGGTATGCTTACACCCATCATGACGAAATCGTTGCTTGCCGCACTGCTGTGTGCTGGGTTGGCGTGTCAGCCCGCCTGGGCCCAGGACGAACCCGACGCGGTCGAAGAACGGCCTTCCGTGATGGCGCCGCTCGCTGCGGAAGCGCTGCTGATCGATGCCGTCGTGCTTGATGAGTACGCAATCGCCGTCGGCGCGTTCGGGCACATCCTGCGCATCGACCCGCGCCTTGCGTGGGCGCAGTCCCCGTCGCCTGTGAGCGGGCAGCTGACCGCGGTCGATTTCGTGGACGCGCAGCGCGGCTGGGTCGTCGGCCACGACGCAGCCATCCTGACTACTGAGGACGGCGGCCTGACCTGGGTTTTGCAGCACTTTGCCCCAGAGCTTGAGCAACCCCTCTTCGACGTGCGCTTCATCGATGCGTCGCGCGGGTTCGCGGTCGGCGCGTACGGCTTGATGCTACGCACCGATGACGGCGGCGCGACTTGGGACGAGGTCGCGTATGCGGACGACGAGTTCGCCGACTCACACCTGAACGCCATCTTGCAGCTCGGCGACGCACTCGTGGTCGTCGGCGAGCGCGGCACGGTGTTCCGATCGCCTGACCTCGGCGAGACTTGGGAGGCGGTCGATTTTCCCTATGACGGCTCGATGTTCGGCGCGGTGCTCACGCCGAGCGGTCGCGTCATCGCGTTCGGATTGCGGGGCCATGTCTTCATGAGCGACGACGCCGGTGCGTCTTGGACTGAAGTGGTCATCGAGGGTTCCGTATCCATGAATGGCGGGCGGGTACTTGCAGACGGTCGCGTCGTGCTGGTCGGCATGAGCGGCGTGGTGCTGGTGTCCGACGACGACGGTGAGACCTTCACAAGACTGCGCGATCCCGCGGGCGATGCGCTGGCCGGCGTGTTCGAATTCGACAACGGCCCCGCGGTGTTGATCGGCGAGTCCGGATTCCGCGAGTTTACGCTGCCATGATTCGCACCCTCGAACGGGCGGTGTTCGCGGCACGCGTGCCCCTGCTCGTGCTGTTCGCGCTCACCACGGCGTGGCTCGGTTGGTCGGCATCGCAACTTCAGGTCGACGCGAGCTTCCACAAGCAGCTCCCGCTTGAGCATCCGTACATGCAGACCTTCGTCGAGTACGAGGGCGAATTCGGCGGCGCGAACCGCGTGCTCGTCGCGTTGGTCCGGCACGACGACCAGGACATCTTCGAACCTGAGTTCTTCGAGTCGCTGCGGGCGATGACCGATGACGTGTTTTTCATCGAGGGCATCGACCGGGCCCGTGTGACCTCGTTGTTCACGCCGAACGTGCGCTTCATCGAAGTCACGGAGGAGGGGTTCTCCGGCGGTAACGTCGTCCCGGACAACTTCGCGCCGACGCCCGAAATGTTCGAGCGGGTGCGTGCGAACGTCCTCAAGTCGGGCCAGGTCGGCCGGCTCGTCACCGAAGACTTCAAGGGTGCGCTGGTCTCGGCCGAAGTGCTGGAAATCGATCCGGCGACCGGCGAGCGCGTCGATTACCAGCGCGTGGCCGGCCAGCTCGAGTCGCTCCGCGACAAGTACCAAACAGAGACGCTGTCCGTCCACATCATCGGTTTCGCGAAGGTCATCGGCGACGTCGCGGACGGCGCGGTGTCCGTCGTCGCGTTCTTCTTCATCGCGTTCGTGATCACCGCAATCCTTTTGTATTTCTATACGCTGTCGGCGAAGGTCACCGCGGTGGCGCTCGCGTGCGCGCTGACAGCCGTCGTGTGGCAGCTCGGGCTCGTCACCGTGCTCGGCTACGGCATCGATCCGATGAACATCCTGGTGCCGTTCTTGGTGTTTGCAATCGGCGTGAGCCACGGCGTTCAGATGCTGAGCGCGTGGAATGCCTCCTTACTGTTCGGCGACGCCGTCGCGAATGAATCCGGATACGTCGACCTCGCGTCCCAGTCCATCCAAGGCGTAGATAGCGAGGCGTCGGCACGCGAAGCGTTCCGCCGGCTGCTCGCGCCGGGTCTGGTGGCGCTCGTTACGGACACCATCGGCTTCCTGACGATCTTGCTGATCGACATCGAGATGATCCAAGAACTCGCCATCACGGCGTCGGTCGGTGTCGCAGTCATTATCCTGACGAACATGCTGTTGTTGCCGCTGCTGCTGTCCTACGTGCGTATCCGGAACCAGGAACGCTACCGCGAGCGGCACCTGAAGCAAATCCGCTCGCGCGAGCGGCTCTGGCGCGCACTGTCGCGCATGACGCAGCCGAAGTACGCGTGGACGGCGCTCGCCATCGTGGTCGCGCTGTACGCGGCCGGGACTTGGAAAGCGCAGGATCTTGCCATCGGCGACTTGCACGCCGGCGTCCCTGAGTTACACGAGGATTCACGCTACAACCTCGATACTGCGGCAATCACCGACCGGTTCGAGATCGGTGTCGATATCGTGTCGGTCATCGTCGAGGCGTTCCCCGATGCGTGCACGCGCCACGACGTGATGGAAACTATCGATCGCTTTGCATGGCGGATGCAGAACCGTCCGGGCGTCCATTCGGTCATCAGCCTCCCGCAGGCGGCAAAACTCGTGAACGCCGGTTGGAATGAGGGCAATCTCAAGTGGCGCGAGCTGCCGCGCAACCCATACATGCTGCAACAGTCGGTCTCGACGGTCGATACGAGTACCGGACTCTTGAATGCGGACTGCAGCTCGATGCAGGTGCTGATTTTCACCACCGACCACAAGGCCGAGACGCTGGCCGATGTCGTCGAGACGACCAAGCTGTTCCAGGCGTCACACGACGTCCCCGAAATCGAGTTTCGTCTCGCGAGCGGCAACGCGGGCGTGATGGCCGCGACCAACGAGGCGGTGAAAGCGGCGCAGGTGCCGATGCTGGTCTGGGTGTATGTGGCGATCGTCGCGTTGTGCCTGCTGACTTTCCGCTCGATCCGCGGCACGCTGTGCATCGTCATCCCGCTCGCCCTGGTATCGGTGCTCGCGTATGCACTGATGACGGTGTTGGACATCGGCCTCAAGGTCGCGACCTTGCCGGTCGTGGTGCTCGGCGTGGGAGTCGGCGTCGACTACGGCATCTACATATACAGCCGACTATCCGCGTTCCTGCGAGAAGGTCTCGACCTTGAAGAGGCGTACCTGCGGACGCTCGCGATGACCGGCAAGGCTGTCATATTCACTGGCATGACACTTGCAATCGGGGTCAGCACTTGGATGTTCTCCGCATTAAAATTTCAAGCGGACATGGGAATCCTGTTGACCTTCATGTTCCTCCTGAATATGGTAGGCGCAGTACTGCTGTTACCGGCACTCGCACGGTTAATGTTTCGCAACGCATAGAAAAGATTTTTGGGGGAGTCGCTGGACTGCCGAACAAACGCGGCAATAGACCGCGATTGAACAGGGTGCTCTTTGAGCACCCTTTTTTTTGCAGCAAGGCCCTAGGTGGCGGCCTGCTACGACGGCCGGACCGAACTCGCCGCTGCCGCTTCCCTCGACTGCGCGGCTGATTGACTGCCGCCTTGGATAACCGTTCTACCGCGGCAACTCTGTGCGGCGCCTTCGTTGAAGGGCTTACCTACGGCCGTCTCGGTCGCTCCCGGCGAGTTGTCCGTCCGCTCCGCTGGCCGGCTGAGGTCTTGCTGCAAAGGTTCGACGGGTCAGGTGGGAGCGACGCTCTCGGCGTCGCGATAGGTTGTGCCACGATTCCTTGATCTTCGGCGCCGGGCACCGAGCTCGCTCGGCTCGTGTGAAGTCACACTCCGACTTCAATCTCGCCTCGCGAGGTGCCCGCCGCCGTGATCGCGCCGGTGGCCCGACCATCGCGGCGCAAAGGCGCCGCTCCTACATTTGCTGGCCAGCGGCGAGTTGTCCGTCCGCTCCGCTGGCCGGCTGAGGTCTTGCTGCAAAGGTTCGACGGGTCAGGTGGGAGCGACGCTCTCGGCGTCGCGATAGGTTGTGCCACGATTCCTTGATCTTCGGCGCCGGGCACCGAGCTCGCCCGGCTCGTGTGAAGTCACACTCCGACTTCAATCTCGCCTCGCGAGGTGCCCGCCGCCGTGATTGCGCCGGTGGCCCGACCATCGCGGCGCAAAGGCGCCGCTCCTACAGGTGCCACAGGTTCAGCTCAAACCTCGATGCGGCCGATCTCCCCGAACTCGTCGACCGAGATCGCACGCGTGGTCAGGGCGAGGGCTTCGCGCAGCACGGCGGCTTCGTCGGCGTCGATGATGCCGGCGCCGAGTCCGCGTTCGATCTCCGGTTCCATGGTGGCGGGGTGTAGGCGAACCTTGAGGCCCTTCTCGAGTTTGCGTTCGAGCGGTTCGGCCGCGATAGCCGCGACGAGCGCCGCATCCATCAAGCCGACCGGGTCGCCCGCGTCGTCGGGTACGTACACGCCCGTAGTCAGCCGGTCGCGCGTCAACGATGGCTCGAGCAGCAGCCGCGCGACCGCATGGCCAAGCCGGTCCGACGGCGTCCTGTACGGACGCCCGAGCGGGAACACGACGAGGCGCAGCGCGACGCCGAGCCAGCGCACCGGGAAGTTGCGCAGAATATCCTCGAGCGCGTGCTGGATCTTGAACAGCGAGTCCTGCAGCGCCCAGTCGAGCAGCGGACGGTCTTCTGTGGGCCGGCCCTGGTCCTCAAAGCGCTTCAGCACCGCCGACGACAGGTACAGATGGCTGAGGACATCGCCGAAACGCGCCGAGAGCTTCTCGCGGCGCTTCAGTTCGCCGCCGAGCAGCGCGAGCGCGACATCGGCGAGGAACGCGAACGCGGCGCTCATCCGCGACAGCTGGCGGAAGTAGTAGCCGGTGCGGCGGCCGGTCGGGCGCGAGAACAGCCGCGCGCCGGTCAGGCCGCCGACGAACGCGCGCACCTTGTTGCTGATGACGTGTCCGATGTGCGCGAACAGCGCATCATCGAAGTCGCGCACGCCCTGTTCCTGGTCCGGGTTCGATGCGGCTTCGACTTCACGCAGCAAGTACGGATGGCAGCGAATCGCCCCCTGGCCGAAGATGATCATGCTGCGTGTCAGGATGTTCGCGCCTTCGACGGTGATGCTGATCGGCACGGCCTGGTAATTGCGCGCGAGGTAGTTGGCGGGTCCCATGATCACGCCTCGGCCGCCATGGACGTCCATCGCGTCCGCGACGACTTGCCGCATACCCTCGGTGTTGTGGTATTTCAGGATCGCGGAGAGGACGGACGGCTTGTTGCCGAGGTCGATCGCCCCCGCGGTCATCACGCGCGCCGCGTCCATGCGGTAGGTGTAGCCGGCGATTCGCGTGAGCGCTTCCTCAACACCCTCAAACGCGCCAATCGGCACGCGGAACTGGCGGCGCACGCGCGCGTACGCGCCGGTCATGCGGCTCGCCATCTTGCCGGACGACGTGCCGAGCGCGGGCAGCGAAATCGCGCGCCCTGCGGACAGGCAATTCATCAGCATCAGCCAACCCTGGCCGATGTACTCGGTGCCGCCGATCAGCCAGTCCATCGGGATGAACACGTCCTGACCGCGCGTCGGGCCGTTCATGAACGATGCATTCAATGGCGCGTGGCGCTGGCCGATTTCGACGCCCGGGGTATCGGTCGGAATCAACGCGCAAGTGATGCCGAGATCTTCGGTGTCGCCGAGGAGCTTGTCCGGGTCGTACGCCTTGAACGCGAGTCCGAGCACCGTCGCGACCGGCGCGAGCGTGATGTAACGCTTGTCCCAGGTCACGCGTAGGCCGAGGACCTCGCGGCCCTCGTGCATGCCCTTGCAGACGATGCCGACGTCCGGCAACGCGCCCGCATCGGAGCCCGCCCACGGACTCGTCAGCGCGAAACACGGGATTTCTTCGCCCGAGGCGAGGCGGGGTAGGTAATGGCGCTTCTGTTCCTCGGTGCCGTAGTGCATGAGGAGTTCGCCGGGGCCGAGCGAGTTCGGGACCATCACGGTCACGCCGGCCGACAGCGAGCGGCTGGCAATCTTCATCACGACCGACGAATTGCCGAGCGCTGAGAACTCGAGGCCGCCGTATTCCTTCGGGATGATCATGCCGAACAGCTTGTGCTTGCGGATCAGCGCCCACGATTCCGGGGGTAGGTCGTTCAGTTCGTCGGTGATCTTCCAGTCATCGAGCGAGCGACAGAATTCCTCGACCGGCCCGTCGAGGAAGGCTTGTTCTTCCGGGCTCAACTGCGGCGTCGGGACGGCGAGCAGCTTCGCCCAATCGGGGCGGCCGGAGAATAAATCGGCATCCCACCAGGTGTTGCCGGCGTCGAGCGCGATTTGCTCGGTCGGCGACAGCGGCGGCAGCACCGTCCGGAACCAACCGAGGAGCGGCTTCGAAATCAGCGCCCGACGCAGTGGGCGCGCGAGCAGCACCACCGAGACGACGGCAAACACGATCCAGAACCAATTCCAGATGCCGGGGCCGATGCTCTCCGCGAGACCGAAGACGCCGAAATAGACGCCGATCTGGACGCCCAGCCGGGCGCGGAACCACGCGAGGGCGAGGGTGACGACCAGCAGTACAAGGATGAAAATCGGAACCGACATGGGGCTCTCCGTCAGAGGATTCAAACGCTCGTTTGTTTATACCGAAAACGCATCGAAAGGTCGATGGCTGACACGTTCTTAGTCAGGGCGCCGACGGACACGAAATCGACCCCCAGCGCCGCGAGGCCCGGCAAGCGGGCCAGCGGAACGTTCCCCGACACTTCGAGCTTCAGGCGTCCCGCCGTCCGCCGGACGGCCTCGGCCGTGTCCGCGTCCGTGAAGTTATCCAGCATGGCGATGTCGGCACCCGCGGCGATCGCTTCGTCAAGTTCGGTCAACGACTCGACCTCGACCTCGACGGGCACGCCGGTCGACGTCGCGCGCGCGGCGGCCACCGCGGCTGCAATACCGCCAGCGGCCAGGAGGTGGTTTTCCTTGATGAGGATGCCGTCGAACAGGCCGAGGCGGTGGTTGTCGCAGCCGCCGCACTTCACGGCGTATTTCTGCGCGGTGCGCAGTCCCGGCAGTGTCTTGCGCGTGTCGAGCACCCGCGTTTTCGTACCGGCGACGGCGGCGGCCCACTCGGCCGCGCGCGTCGCGGTGCCCGACAGGGTTTGCAGGAAGTTCAGCGCGGTGCGTTCGCCGGTCAGCAGCGGCCGCGCGGGGCCTTCAAGATCGCACAGCGTGTCGCCGGCCGCGACGCGGTCGCCGTCGGAGTGACGCCAAGCGACGGTAATGCGTGGGTCGAGCTGGCGGAACACTTCGTCGAACCAGGCTTGACCGCACAGCACCATCGGCTCGCGGGTGATGACCGTGGCGGTCGCGTCACGGTCCGCGGGCACGAGATTCGCGGTGAGGTCGCCGGCGCCGATGTCCTCGGCGAGCGCGCGCGCCACCGTGTCAGCGACGTCGTGCATCAGGCCGTGATGAGTTCGGGCGGGTTCTCGCGGTCGAGCACGAGCAGATGGTGCGCCGGAACCGATTGCCAAGTGCCGTCATCCAGCGACTGGCTCGCGACGACTTGTGCGCCGTCCAGGACTTCGCACGCGGTCGAGTACATCAGCGGTGCGCAGTCTTGCCCCCACGCGCGGCGCAACGCGAGCACGCGGTCGCCGTCGCTGATGAGGACGGTGAGCGTCGCGGGCATGCCATCGAGCATTGCGGCGATTTGCGCGACGAGCTCGAGGATACCGTCCTCAACCGGCATGTTCGTATCGGACGAGAGGATATTGCGCAGCAGCGCGAACCCGGCCGCGCCGGGGTCGGTGTAGTCGAGCGCGGCTTCGATGTCGGGGTCGAGGTGCTCGCGCAGGACCGCGCGCAACGCCGGCCAGTCATGGGGGTCGAATGCGACCACCGCCATCAGGTCGTCGTCATGTAAGGGTTGCGGCGCGAACGGGATCAAGCCGAAGCCGGTCTGGGCGAGCCAGCAGTCGGCATACAGCGCGCGGGCCAACCCGTCGAGGTTGTCGTCGAGCAAGGCGGGCTGCACGCTGCGGTACGCGACGGGCAAATCGTCGGGCGCGAACCAGGCGAAGCCGAAGCCCGGGACGAGCGTTTCGTCCGCGTCTTCGAACACCGTCACCAGTGCTTCCATCGGAATGTCATTGCCCAAACAGCCCATCAACATAATTCGGTCCTCATGCGCGCGGGAAAGCGACGAGGTGCTCGGCGTCGATGCGCACGCGCACTTCTTCGCCAACCTCGTGATTCAGGTGGCTCGGAAACAGCGACAGTAGGCTCGGCCCCACGTCGAGTTTCAGGGTGTACAGGATTTCGGCGCCCTTGAATGCCTTGTTCGTCACGCGCGCGACGAGCGGGCCGTCTGGGTCCGGCACGATGTCGTCGGGCCGCAGCAACACGTCGACTTCGGTGCCCGCCGGCCACACGAATGCGCGGTTACCGCGGATCTCGCCGGCTTCCGTCGCGAGGCGCTCCGCATCCAAGAGCCGCCCCGGCACGAAGCGACCTTGGCCGATGAAATCGGCGACATAGCGATCCACCGGCTCGTGGTACAGGTTGTACGGCGTATCCCATTGCGCAATCGCACCGTTGCGCATCACGCCGACTTGGTCGCCGAGCGCGAACGCTTCGTGCTGGTCGTGCGTGACCATGATCGCGGTGGCCTGCTGCGAACGCAGGATGTCGCGGACTTCGATGGTGAGCCGCTCGCGCAACGCGACGTCGAGATTCGAGAACGGCTCATCGAGCAGCACGAGGTCGGGTCGCGGCGCGAGTGCGCGCGCGAGCGCAACCCGCTGCTGCTGGCCGCCGGACAACTCGTGCGGCCAGCGCGGCGCGAGTTCGGTGAGGTCGGTGACGGCGAGCATCTCATCGACGCGCGCGCGCTTCGCGGCGCGGTCGAGTCCACGGACGCCGAACGCGACGTTGTCGCGCACGGTCATGTGGGGGAACAACGCATAATCCTGGAACACCATGCCGATGCGGCGCTTCTCAGCCGGGAGCGTCCGACTCGGCGACGACACTTGCTCGCCGCGAAGCAGAATCTCGCCGGCGAGCACGGGCTCGAAGCCGGCGATCGCACGCAGAACGGTGGTCTTGCCGCAACCGCTCGGTCCGAGCAGGCAGGCGATGGCGCCCGGGCGGAGGTGCATCGACAGACCCTGCACGACGGGTCCACCATCGTACCGGCACTCGATGTCGCGAACCTCTAGAAGCGGGGCATCCATGCCCGCGATTCTACTGGAATACTAGAACAACAACCCGTGCATGGCGCCCATGAACAGCAGCATCGCGATCGACATCACGACGTTCGAACGCGACGCGAGGAACGCGACACGCTTCGCACGGGCAATCTCTTCGGGCGTTGCGGGCTTGATACCGAGGATTTTCTTCTGGTTCTGCCAGATCGGGCCCCAGACGTTGATGAGCATGAACGTCCCGAGCCATGCGCCGATGCCGAACGCGACGATCTGCGGTGTATGCATGCCGCTCAGGTAGCCGAGCGTCATCACGTTCACGAAGCCGTTCGTCTCCGGGCCCATGAAGTACGGCAGGTGTGCGAGCAGCGATGCGCCCGACAACCAAGTGACGACGGCGCCCCAGCGGAACCACCACAGCGCGCGCGGCGCGATGTACTTGCTGATGGCCGCCGGCCCGGGGCCGCCGGTGTCCGCGGTCGCGGCAGCCATGCCAGGGACCTGAACGAAGTTGAAGTAGTACAGCAAGCCGATCCATGTGATGCCGGACAGGAAATGTATCCAGCGCAGCAGAATTTCGATATCCATTCAGGCTCCTGCGAGCAGTTTGACGACGTAGGTGAGTACGACGGCCAATATCAGGCCGGCGATGATGGTCCCGTGTACGGTATCGAGCGGATTCGCATTCTTCATTTTTTGTCTTCCCCCAAGGAAGGGCCAGTCTAAGTCGCTGGCGAGGCTCAAGTTTGGAAATATAGGCCAATTAGGGGCAAGATGCCAATCCATGGATGCCGTCGCTTTAAGCCTCTTTTCAGCCCGCCTGGCCTCGGTTTGCGACGAAATGGGCGCTGTGCTGCGCCGGGCCGCCTTTTCCCCGAATATCCGCGAACGGCTCGATTATTCATGCGCATTCTTCGGCGCGGACGGCCGCCTCGCCGCGCAGGCCGCCCATATCCCGGTCCACCTCGGAAGCATGGCCTTCGCGATGACGGCCCTGGCCGGGGGGCGAACCTGGCGGCCCGGCGAGGCGGTCATCTTCAACGACCCCTTCCTCGGCGGCACCCACTTGCCCGACGTCACCCTCGTGCTGCCCGTCTTCGTTGACGACGCGCTCGTCGGCTTCGTCGCAAATCGGGCGCACCACGCCGATATCGGCTCGGATACGCCCGGCTCGATGCCGCTGTCCACGACGCTGGAAGAGGAGGGCATCCTGATCGAGCCGCAACCGTTCGATGAGCGCGCGCTCACCGAGCTCTCCGCGCGCCTCGCAAACCCGCGGCGCGCGCGCGGCGATTTCTCCGCGCAGGCGAGTGCGAATACGGCGGGCGCGAATCGAATCTCGGCACTTGCTGCGCGTATGGGTCACGACGCATTTGTTGCTGCAATCGCCGAACTCGACGCGTATGGCGCGCGGTCCGCGGCGGCCGCGCTCGCTGTCTTGCCGCACGGCGCGTATCGCTTCATCGATTGGTTGGATGACGACGGCGCCGGCACCGACGATTTGCCCATCGCGGTGACGCTCACGATCGCGAGCGACGGAATCACGGTGGATTTTGCGGGGTCGGCGGCGCAGTGTCGCGGCAACCTCAACTGCCCATTGCCGGTGACGGCGGCCGCCGTTTGGTATGCGTTCCGTTGCTTGATGCCGGATGGCGTGCCGGCGTGCGCGGGCGCGTTCGATTCCATCACCCTACGTGCGCCGGCGGGTTCGATCGTCAACGCTGAACGGCCCGCCGCAGTCGCGGCCGGCAACGTCGAGACGAGCCAGCGCGTCGTCGACGCGGTCCTCGGCGCGCTTGCGCAGGCGGTGCCGGCGCATGTGTGTGCTGCGGCGCAGGGCACGATGAACAACGTCGCGCTCGGCGGCCGTGGCGTCGGTGCGTGGGATTATTACGAGACGCTCGGCGGTGGCCTGGGGGGTCACGCGCTCGGCCCGGGTCTGTCCGCGGTGCAGGCACATATGACGAACACCCTGAACACGCCGGCTGAGGTGATTGAGCTCGAGTTGCCGCTCCGCGTGCGCGCGCATGCGGTCCGGCGGGGCTCCGGCGGCGCGGGGCGCCACCCGGGCGGCGACGGTCTCGTGCGGGAAATCGAGTTTCTTGCGCACGCGACCGCCACACTATTGACCGAGCGTCGACGGCGCGGCCCGTGGGGGTTGGCGGGCGGCGAGGACGGTACGGCCGGTCGCAACACACTGAATGGCGAGACATTGCCCGGCAAGTGTTCGATCGCGGTTGTGACCGGCGACCGCTTGCGCATCGAAACGCCGGGTGGGGGCGGCTGGGGCGCGAAGGTATCCGTTATATAATTGCGCGTTATCGAACAGGAGACTTCGCAGATGAATCCGATAATGAGAGGTCTGGCCGTGTTGGTCGCGGCCTTCATGTTGTCCGGGTGCGCGGCGCTTCTTATCGGCGGTGCGGCCGCGGGCGGCTACTACGTCGGTAAAGACGAGCGTAGCGCTGGCGAGATGACCGACGATGGCGTGATTACCGCGGCCGTGAAGTCGCGCTTCGTCGGCGACGATCTCGTGAAGGCCCGCCACATCAATGTGGATACCTATCGCCGCGTCGTTTACTTGCGCGGCACGGTCGACAGCGCCGCCGCACGGGAGCGTGCGCTTGAGCTCGCGCGCGGCGTGAACAACGTCGCCCGCGTGGTCGCTGAAGAACTGACAATCAAATAAGAGGTGTGGTGATGGATGTGATGGACCGAATCAAGACGAAGATCGAGGGCGCCCCGATTGTGCTCTTCATGAAAGGCACGCCGGATTTCCCGCAGTGCGGCTTCTCGAGCAGTGTGGTGCAGGCGCTGAAGGCGGTCGATGCAAAGTTCGACTCGGTCAACGTGCTTGAGGACCCCGAAGTTCGCGCGAACCTGCCGCGCTATGCGAACTGGCCGACGTTCCCGCAGCTTTATGTCGGCGGCGAATTGCTCGGCGGCTGCGATATCGTCATTCAGATGTACAACAACGGCGAGCTGAAGCAGGAAGTCGACAAGGCGCTCGCGCGCTAGCCGCGGTTACCCATCGTCGCGTATAGCTGAGACATCTGGTTCACGAGCAGGCAGAACAGATCGGCTGTCTGCTCGGCGTCGTAAACCGCGGAGTGCGCCTCGCGCGCATCCCATTTCATTCCGACCGCTTCGATCGCACGCGCGAGCACCGTCTGCCCGACGGCGATACCCGCGAGCGTTACGGTGTCGAACGAACTGAACGGGTGGAACGGGCTGCGCTTGATGCCGGTGCGTTCGATGGCCGCGTTCAGGAACGCAAGGTCGAACCACGCGTTGTGACCGACCAGAATCGCGCGCGTGCAATCGGCTTCTTTCACGGCGCGACGGACCTCTCGGAACACGCGTCGCAACGCCTCTTCCTCGGGTAACGCGGGCCGCAGCGGGTGGTATGGGTCGATGCCGGTGATTTCGAGTGATGCGGGTTCCAGGTTTGCGCCGGGGAACGGCTGAACATGGTACGCAGTCGTCGAGTGGCGTTTCAGCTGGCCGTCGCGATCGACTTCCAGCGTGACGGCCGCGATTTCCAGTAGCGCGTCGGTGCGCGCATTGAAGCCACCGGTTTCAAGGTCGATAACGACGGGTAGAAATCCACGAAAGCGGGTGGCCAGGGGGGAACGCGGTGACTCGGAATCCATGCCGCGCAGCTTAACAGTAAAGATGCCAGCCGATATCCTCGCCGGCGCGCAGCGGTACCACCGTACCGTCGCCCAGCGGATAGGTTGTCGGTACGGTCCATGACTTGCGCTTCAGCGTGATCGTCCCTTCATTGCGCGGCAGGCCGTAGAAATCAGCGCCATGGTGCGACGCAAACCCTTCGAACTTATCCAGGCGGCCCGCGGTGTCGAACACTTCCGCATAAAGCTCCAGCGCCGCGTGCGCGGTGTAGATTCCCGCGCAGCCGCAGCCGCTTTCCTTGTCCGCGCGCGCGTGCGGTGCGCTGTCGGTGCCGAGGAAGAACTTCGCTTCGCCCGAGGTCGCGGCAGCGACGAGGGCTTCGCGGTGGTGCGCGCGTTTCAAAACCGGCAGGCAATAGTAGTGCGGGCGTAAGCCGCCGCGGAACAGATCGGTACGGTCGTGCAGCAGGTGGTGCACGGTGATGGTCGCCGCGACGGTCGCCGGCGCGTCGCGCACGAAGTCGACCGCGTCTTTCGTCGTCGCGTGTTCGAGCACGATTTTCAAAGCCGGAAGGCGAGTAATGAGCGGCGCGAGCACGCGTTCAAGGAACACCGCCTCGCGGTCGAACGGGTCGATACCCGCGTCGGTGACTTCGCCGTGTACGAGCAGCGGCAGGCCGCACTCGGCCATCGCTTCGAGCGCGGGAATGGCTTTTTCGATGTCGGTGACGCCCGCGTCTGAATTCGTGGTCGCGCCGGCGGGGTAGAGTTTCACTGCGTGCACGAAGCCGCTTTTTTTGGCGGCGTGAATTT
>CAYODZ010000162.1:0-52567 GCA_964402835.1 uncultured Gammaproteobacteria bacterium
CCTGAGATGGCAGACGCATTGAAGGCGTTGACCGCCTACCGAGATACCTACGGGGTCTAGGTGTAAGATGGCCGGAGTCCCCTGGGGAGGGTTCTCATGATGCGCCAGTTTCTGATTCTCGCCGCGGTCGCGCTCGCGACCGCCACCTTCACCGTCGATGCGCAGCAACGCTACCGCTGGGTGGATGACAACGGCAGCATTCGTATTTCCGACCGCATTCCGCCGAGCGCTGCAGACAAGCGAATCGAAGTGCTGAATTCACGCGGCATGGTCGTACGCGTCATGGAGCCGAAGCGCGAGCTGACGCCCGAAGAAAAAGCAACCCAAGAACGCGAGCGCATCGCCGCCGAGGAGGCGGAAGCGGCCCAAAAAGCGCAGGCCCGCCGCGACCGCATGCTGCTCGATACCTATACTTCAGTCGATGACCTGGTCCGCTCGCGTGACACGCGTGTGTCCTCCCTGCAAGCTCAGATCGTTGTTTCGCGCGATGCGCTGGAGGCGCACCGTACGCATCTCGTGGATCTAGAAGAAACCGCCGCCGGCCATGTGAGCGCCGGTCGCGATGTGCCGCCCGCGCTCGCGAAAAAGCTGGAAGAGACCCGCGGGCAGTTCGAGTCAACGAAGCGGTTCGTGGAAATGCGTGAGCAGGAACAGGCCGATATCCGGGCGCAGTTTGAAGCTGACATCGCGCGCTTTCAGGCGCTGCGCGGCTCTGGGTTACGCGAAGACTAACGCCGACCGGAACTTCCGAAACCACCCTCAGCACGCGCGGTCTGCTCGAACGAGTCGACGACCTCAAAGCTCGCCTGCACGACCGGCACAAACACCATCTGCGCAATCCGTTCGCCCGGCTCCACGGTGAACGCGGTGTCCCCGCGATTCCAGCACGACACCATCAGCGGACCCTGGTAGTCCGAATCAATCAGACCCGTGAGGTTGCCGAGCACGATGCCATGTTTGTGGCCAAGGCCCGAACGCGGTAGCAGCACCGCGGCGAGCCCCGGGTCGCCGATATGGATCGCAATGCCGGTTGGAATCAGCACGGTCTCGCCTGGCTCGATGACTAGCGCGTCGTCGATACACGCACGCAAGTCCATCCCGGCCGCACCGTCCGTCGCGTACGCAGGCAGCGGAAACTCTGTGCCGATGCGCGGGTCCAGCACCTTCAACTTGATCGACTGCATCACTTCTCCCCGAGGCGTGCGGCCAGCACGGTGATGAATTCGTGCGCGAGCGCCGATTTCGCGCCACGCGGCAAGGCCTGTTCGCCGCCCGGCCACAGCACGAGCAGCTCATTGTCTTCCGTGTCGAACGCCCGCCCGCCTCCGACCTCATTGGCGACGACCATGTCGAGTCGCTTCGCTGCGAGCTTCGCGGCAGCATTTTTTCGAAGGTCCTGCGTCTCTGCTGCGAATCCCACGGTGAACGGTCGTTCCGCACGCGCGGCGACCATCCCTACGATATCCGTCGTCGGCGCAAGCTCGAGCCCGAGCGCGTCACCCGATTTTTTTAGCTTCTGCGAGGCTGGCTTGGCTGGCGTCCAATCTGATACCGCGGCGACACCGATGAACACGTCGGCGGACGCGATGCATGAAGCGACTGCGTCGTGCATCTCGCGCGCGGTCTCGACGCCGATGAACTCGACGCCGGTCGGCTGCGCGATTGCGGTCGGCCCGCTGACGAGCGTCACTGTCGCGCCCGCATCGCGTGCCGCCGCCGCAACCGCGTAGCCCATCTTTCCGGAACTGCGGTTGGTCAAGTAGCGCACCGGATCGATCGGTTCACGCGTTGGCCCCGCGGTGACGACAACGCGTTTTCCGGACAGCGGGCCGCCTGCGTGCAGCGCGGCGAGAATCGCGTCCGGCTCGAGCATGCGCCCGGGTCCCACTTCGCCGCACGCCTGGTTCCCATCGCCGGGGCCAAGCACCAAGACGCCCCGTTCGTTGAGCGTTGCGATATTCGCTTGCGTGGCGGCATCGCCCCACATCACGCGGTTCATAGCCGGCGCGACCGCCAGTGGGGCTTCGGTTGCGAGGCACAGCGTCGTCAACAAGTCATCCGCGCGGCCGTGGGCGAGTTTGGCGAGGAAGTCCGCGCTTGCCGGCGCGACGATGATGCGATCCGCCCACCGCGCGAGTTCGATGTGGCCCATCGCGGCTTCCGCGTCCAAGTCCCAGAGGTCGTCCCGTACCGGTCGGCCGGACACCGCTTGCATCGTCAGCGGGGTGATGAACTCCCTCGCGCCCGCCGTCATCACGACCTGCACCGTCGCCCCGCGGTCGACAAGGCGCCGCACCAGCTCAGCGGCCTTGTAAGCCGCGATGCCGCCGGTAACGCCAACCAGGATGTTCATGCCGTTCATAAGTCGGCGATTCTAACCCAGTTTCTGAAGGTGTAATCTTCGCTTATGCGGGTCCATGGTCGGCCTACACGGAGGTAAAGATGCGACACGTCATCTTCGCGCTCACCGCGTCGCTGGTCACGTTGCTCCTGATTCTCGTCATGATCGCGTTGATCCGGTATGAACCGCCCCATGCGCCGGCGTTCGAGCCAGTCACGGTCGCCCCGGCGAAGCTGGAAATGCCCGCGCCACTCGTCGTCGACGAACCTCCGATGCCCATCAGGACACCCCCACCACTGGAGTTCACGCAGGCGCCATCAAACTGGTCCGGTGTCGACCGCGAAGTCGACTTCGGGCCCGGCCCGTTCAAGATCGTGAGCCGCGGGGCGATTCCGCTGGTCGCGGTCGAACCGATCTACCCTAAGAAAGCCCGGCGCGACGGCACCACGGGCTGGGTCCGCATCCAGTTCACGATCAACCCCGATGGGTCGGTCAGCGATACCTACGTGGTCGAAGCGGCACCGCGGCGCGGGATTTTCGACAGCGCTGCCCTCGAGGCGCTCGTCCGTTCGCGCTACCTCCCCAAGACCCTGGATGGGGTCGCGGTGCCGTCGCGGGCGGAGTGGACTTTCAATTTCACGATAACCGGCCAGGAAGAACAGAACGTCTCACTTTGGGATGACTCTTAGAGGAGCCCCCGCTCCGCGAAGCTGACCATTTGTTGGTCGCCAATCACGACGTGATCGAGCACGCGAATGTCCACGAGGCCGAGCGCATCGCGTAGCCGTCGCGTCAGGCGCTCGTCGGCGTGGCTGGGCTCCGCGACACCGCTCGGGTGGTTATGCGCGAAGATGAGGGCGGCCGCGTTCAGCTTCAGCGCCGCCTTCACGACCTCGCGCGGGTGCACACTGGCCCCGTCGATGGTGCCGCGGAACAGCTCCTCGTAGCGGATGACGCGATGCCGGTTGTCGAGGAACAGCGCTGCAAACACTTCGTGCGGGAGGTCGCGCAAACGCGCCTGCAGGAAGCGCCGCGTCGCGTCGGGGCTGGTCAGTGGGTCGGCGCGGTCCAGCGCTTCGGCGAGATGCCGTCGGCCGACCTCCAGAACCGCCTGAAGCTCGACATATTTTGCGAGCCCAAGGCCTTTCCCGGCGCAGAACTCGGTTTGGTCCGCGGTCAGCAGTCCGCGCAGGCTGCCGAACTGGGTCAACAGCGTGCGCGCAAGGTCGACTGCGGACAGTCCATTCACGCCGCAGCGCAAGAAAATTGCGAGCAGCTCGGCATCCGACAGCGCGTCCGGTCCACGCGCGAGCAGCTTCTCCCGGGGCCTTTCATTGACCGGCCACTGTGCAATTGACATGATTTCCGCCCTCCTTGCGGTGAAGGCACGAGTTTCACGGGGGACGCTGGCGCCGCGCCAGCCCATGGGACAGGCCCATCGGGCTTGCGCCGGAGCCGGAAATCCGGTCTAATACGCCACTTTTCCGCTTCACGAAATCCGAGGAAGTCGTCATGTCCCGAGTGTGCCAAGTGACCGGCAAGGGCCCGACCACGGGCAATAACGTGTCACATGCGAACAATAAGACCCGCCGTCGGTTCCTGCCGAACCTGCATAACCGCCGGTTCTGGATGGAAGCCGAGAAGCGCTTCGTGCGCCTGAAGGTCTCGTCGGCCGGTATGCGCATGATCGACAAGCTCGGCATCGAGACGGTTGTCGCCGACCTCCGCGCCCGCGGCGAGAAGGTCTGAGCCATGCGTGACAAAATCAAGATGGTTTCGTCGGCTGGAACGGGACACTTCTACACCACCGACAAGAACAAACGGACCAAGCCGGAAAAGCTCGAGATGAAAAAATTCGACCCGGTGGTGCGCAAGCACGTGATGTACAAGGAAGCCAAGATTAAGTAACTTAAAGGCCCGCGAAAGCGGGCCTTTTTGATTATGGAGGTGCGTATGAACCGGATGTTCTTCGCTTTGCTACTCGCACTCTTTTTTGTCCCCGCCGTCCATGCACAGGGCACGCACGACAACGCGCCCGGCACCCGACCCCACAACGAAGCCATGAACGCTTACGAAAAGGGGATGTACGGCGAGGCGCTCCGAAAGTACCGCGAGTCCGCGCGCTGGGCCGACAAAGTCTCGCAGTACAACCTCGGTGTGATGCACTACCTCGGCGAAGGCACCGAGCCGGACCTCGCGACCGCGTGGGCGTGGTTTGAGCTCTCGGCGGAGCGGGACTACCCGCAGATGGTCAAAGCCGCCAAAGGCGCCTGGGACGCGCTCGACGAAGCGGGCCGAACCCGCGCGCAAGCGATACTCGAGGAATTACGGCCTGAGTACGGCGATGCAGTCGCGCTCGAACGCACGAAGAATTACATGGACCGCGAACGTCGGGACGTGACCGGGTCGCGAACCGGGTTTGTCGGTGCGCTGCGTGTTCGAAGCCGCACCATGCCGGAAGGCATGGACGTCGACGGGGAATCGTTCTACGCCGAAGAGCGATGGGATTACGAGTCCATCGTGGAACTCGAGGGCAAGGTTTTCGACAATATGGCGAGCGGACGCGTCGAAGTCGGTGAAATTGACGTTGTGGAGGACGAAGACAAGGTTGAACCTTGATAGACCGGCGGGGTCTTAACACTCTATAGTTCATTTTCGACTGCCTTTACCGAGAGTACTAATGACCCCGATGCTTGATTTTCTGGCCACCGGCCTGCTCGCCTTGCCTTGGTGGGGTGTTGTCATCAGCGCGCTCAGCATGGTGTTTTTCACCACGCTCGCGACGACGCTGTACTTGCACCGAGACCAAACGCACCGCGCGCTGGATCTTCATCCGGCAATCCAGCATGTGTTTCGATTCTGGCTTTGGCTGAGCACCGGCATCAATACGCGCGAATGGGTCGCGATCCATCGGAAACACCACGCGCGTTGCGAAACCGTCGACGACCCGCATAGCCCGCAGATCCACGGGCTCAAGAAAGTATTGCTCGAGGGCGCTGAGCTGTATCGCGCTGAAGGCAAGAATCCGGAAACCATCGAGAAGTTTGGTCGTGGTGCGCCGAGCGATTGGATCGAGCGCAATGTGTACTCCGCGCATCCGTGGCTCGGCATCGTATTGATGGTACTCATCGACATCGCACTGTTCGGCGCGATCGGTATTACCGTACTGGCCGTACAAATGGCGGCGATGCCCGTGATGTCCGCCGGCGTCATCAACGGCATCGGGCACTACTGGGGTTACCGTAACTTCGAGTGCAAGGACGCGGCGACGAACATCATGCCAATCGGTTTCTGGTTTGGTGGCGAAGAGCTTCACAATAACCACCACGCGTACCCGAGCTCCGCGAAGTTCGCGCTCCGCCGTGGCGAGTTCGACGTTGGTTGGATGATGATTCGAGTATTCCAGGCGTTCGGCCTCGCCAAGGTCCGTCGCGTCGCGCCGGTGCCAGCGCATGTCGATCGTGAGCACCTCGACCTTGATGGCGTGCGTGCCATCATCGTGTCGCGCCTGCACGTTCTGCGCGACTACACGCGGACAGTGACGCTGCCGACGCTCGCCACCGAATGGCATGAGGTCGGCGAAGCATCGGGCCGTGTCTGGCGTCGCGCGAAGGCAGTGCTAACGCGTGAGCGCATGCTGCTCGACGACACAGCGCACGCGCATCTCGACGAAATGCTGTCCCGCAGCGAAATGCTGCAGACGGTCTACGCGTTCCGCGAGCGGCTTACGCGCCTCTGGGAGAGCTCAGCTGCCAGCAATGACAAACTCGTTGCCGACTTCCGTCAATGGATCAACGAGGCCGAGCAGAGTGGCATTGAATCACTCGAAACGTTCGCACGCCGTTTGCGAGGTTACCAACTCGCACCGGTGCGCATAGGTTAGATGGGCGAAGCGGACGGCTTACCGATCGTCGTGCTGCGGCCCGACGGTATCATCGATATCGATTATCACGAGATTCAGTCGGTAACAATCAAGACCGTTCAGCACACTCATCACGAGCAGCAACGACTCACCCCTGGGCGAGTCATGCCGCTATTGATCAGGGCGGGAAATATCCTGCACGCAGACCGCGCGGCACTCGACTACGCGGTATCTGAACCGGTCGCCGCGAGTATCCGCTGCGTTGCGGTAATCGAAGTCGGGTTTATGGTCCGCCACCTCGCGCGGATGTTCATCTGGTATCACCGCCCGCCGTACCGCGTGTCCTTGTTCGCAACCGAAGCGGACGCGCTGGACTGGCTACGCGCCTACGCGAGTTAGCGCCAGATTCCCAAGCGCATCGGGCTGTGCCCGCCAACCAGGCGCGAGCCATAAAGTCGATTCAGATGT
Organism: uncultured Gammaproteobacteria bacterium; assembly: GCA_964402835.1. Lineage (GTDB taxonomy): Bacteria > Pseudomonadota > Gammaproteobacteria > Natronospirales > JAIVGZ01 > JAIVGZ01. The sequence goes on from CAYODZ010000162.1 coordinate 6,672, forward strand.
CGCCACCACCGCCGGTCCTTCGATGACATCAGCCGCATTCCGCGCGGGGCCTGTCATGTTCAATGGTGGCGTCGGTGATGACACCGTGACTCGCAGATTCACGAGCTCTACCGGCAATTCAAGGTGATGCCCATAGCGCGATTGGTGCTCCGCGTGAAACAGGTCGGCCGCACTGGCGGCATCCCAAGGAATCTCGAGGGTGTGACTCTGGCCCGCGTAGCGAAGGTCAACAGTACGCACCACACGGCAATCAGACGCATCGATGCCCTCCGCCTTGAGTTCGACGATTCCCTGCGCACCCAACGCAACAAATTCTGCTTCGAGTGAATCGGCATTTACTGTTTCCAACAACGACACATGCGTGCGCGAAAGCACGCGTGCGCGTGGTGCGGCGAGCATGCCAAGTGCAGACAGCACGCCTGCGTTGGCCGGAAACAGCGCGCGACTGACGCCAAGCTTTTCTGCAAGCGAGCACACATGCAACCCACCGGCGCCGCCGAACGCGAACAACGAGTAGTCCCGGGGATCCTCGCCGCGCGAAACAGAAATCACGCGCAGCGCCTGAACCATATGCTCATCGGCGATATCGAGTACGCCGCGCGCCGCTTCTTCGACGCCAAGCCCAAGTTCATCGCCGAGCCGTGCGAATGCGACGCGCGCCGCGTCAATATCCAGCGTGAGCGTCCCGCCGAGCGGCTCATCAACCGGCAAATGGCCGAGCAATAGATGCGCATCAGTCACGGTTGGCTCCGTACCACCCAAGCCGTAACACGCGGGTCCTGGCATCGCGCCCGCCGATTGCGGGCCGACGCGTAACGCGCCACCGGCGTCGCGCCATGCAACCGATCCACCGCCCGCGCCAATGGTATGGATATCGACCATCGGAATCGCGACCGGGAATCCGGCTACACGGCCCTCACTCGTGAGCCGTGGCGCGCCGTCGATCAGCGCAACATCCGTTGAGGTTCCACCCATGTCGAACGTCAGCAGTTTCTGGTGTCCCGCCGCGCGGCCGACTGCCGCGGCGCCGACCGCGCCGCCGGCGGGACCCGATAACAGCAAGTGGACGGCGCGCGCAGCCGCCTGCTCGGCGGAGATAGTGCCCGCTGAACTCTGCATGACTGCAATGCGTGCGCCAGGAAGCGCGGCACGCAGCCGGCCCAAATAGCCCGCCATCACCGGACCGACGCGCGCGTTCAACCACGTCGCAATACCACGCTCATACTCGCGGTACTCGGGGAGCACGGCCGAAGAGCGAGAGACGAACAGTCCATCCGGTAGCGCGTCGGCAATGCGCCGCTCGTGCCGGTCGTCGACGAACGAGAACAGAAGACTGATCGCGACGGCTTCGGGCGCGAGCCGCGCGATGTTCGCACGAAGCGTGTCGAGGTCAGACTCGGTCAGCGGGTCTAGGTCGTCACCGGACGGTGTCACCCGCCCGCCGGTCTCCAAACACAGGTCCAGCGGTACGGGCGGCTCGATTGCGGGTGGCTGGAGATCATAGAGGCGCGGGCGGGCCTGGCGGCCGATTGTCAGCGTGTCGCCGAACCCGCGGTTCGTGACGAACACCGTTCGCGCTCCCTTACCCTCCAGCACCGCGTTCGTGGCCACGGTGGATCCGTGAACGATGAACGCCTCCGTTGTATCGACACCGAGCGCATCCAAGCCCGCGAGAATCGCGCGTTCTGGTGCGTCCGGCGTGGACGGCACTTTGTGCGTCCGTAAGCGGCCGTCATCATCGACGACCACGAAATCGGTGAACGTACCGCCCGTATCAATCCCTACCCTCACGGCGTCATGGCATCCTGTAAACTGGCTCGCGCCATGATAACCACGACCGAACCGGAAATTCTGGTCAGCGTCACTGGACTGCACCGTTATTACGGCGACTTCTGCGCGGTGGACAACCTGTCGTTCGAACTTCGACGCGGGGAGGTACTCGGCCTGCTCGGGCCGAACGGCGCGGGAAAAACGACCACGATGAACCTCCTCGCCGGTACCCTCGCGCCGCACGCAGGAACCATCCGTATCGGTGGTCACGATTTACTCGATGACCCACGCGCCGCTAAACGAGTGACTGGGTATCTGCCCGAACTGCCCCCGCTCTACGCAGACCTTACCGTAGATGAGTATCTCGACTACGCGGCCGGCCTGCGGGCGGTACCTCGCGCGCGAAGACCTGCGGCGAGAGACGCGGCAAAAATGCGGTGCGGTCTGGCCGAGGCGGGGCGCCGCCTCGTCGGCAATCTATCTAAGGGCTACCAACAGCGGGTCGGCATCGCGCAGGCACTCGTCCATGACCCGAGCGTCATCATTCTCGACGAGCCGACGGTCGGGCTCGACCCAAACCAGATTCGAGAGATCCGCAGCCTGATCACCGACCTCGGGCGGGACCGAGGCGTAATCCTGTCGACACACATCCTGCCCGAGGTGCTCGCCACCTGCACGAGCGTGAAAATTATGCACCGTGGGCGACTCGTGCATGAGCAGCGCGTGAATGAGCTATGCGCGCCTGGCGCGCGAACGCTTGAGCAGATTTTTGCCGACAAGACGATGGGAGAAACTGCCGAATGATCGCGCTCATTGCATGGCGCGAGTTCCGTAGCCCGTTCTTGTCGCCCCTCGCATGGACTGTGCTCGCCGTCGTGCAGTTCCTGCTCGCGTTCGTATTCTTGGCGCAGCTCGAGCAGTTCCAACTCGTACAGCCCCAGCTCATCGCCGCGGACGGCGCGCCCGGCGTCACCGACATCGTCGCGGTGCCGGTCCTCGCGACCGCGACCTCGCTGTTACTGCTCATCGTGCCGCTGCTCACGATGCGTGTGTTCGCAGAAGAACGGCGTAGCGGCACACTGATGTTGTTACGATCGTCGCCCGTTTCTGCGGCCCAGATCGTACTCGGCAAGTATCTGGGGTTGGTCGCGATGCTCGCTGTGCTCGTCGCGATGGTCGTGCTGATGCCCGTCTCGCTCGCGCTCGGGACGACGCTCGACTGGGGTAAGCTCGCGGCCGCGACGCTTGGGCTGATGCTGATGGTCTCGGCGTTCGCGTCCGCCGGCCTCTTCCTGTCATCGCTTACGCGCCAGCCCATGCTTGCAGCGGTCGCCGCATTTGGCTTGTTGCTATTGCTCTGGATGATCGATTGGGCGGGCAACGCGGCGCAGCGATTCACGGACGTCGTGAGCTACCTATCGCTGATCCGCCACTACCAGCCGTTATTGCGCGGTGTTTTCGATTCCGCCGATGTCATTTATTACCTGCTGTTCATCGCGCTGTTCATCGGCCTCACGATTCGCCGCTTGGATGCGGAGACCGCGCTGCCGGGCTGGCGCTTGCAAGTACAAGGCTCGATTTTCGTCGTTCTGTTTGTCGCCGTGCTTGGCACCTCGGCGTGGCTCAGCACGCGCTATTCCTTCGAGGCCGATTGGACCGCAGGCAGTCGGAATACCCTCACTGACGCGAGTCGAGAACTCGCGCGCTCAATCGACGAGTCCGTCACCGTGACGGCCTACCTGCGCGCGAGCGGCGTGGCGCGCCGCCAGGTCGAGGACCTCGTTGCGCGCTACCAACGTGAATCAAAGGTGTTCTCGCTTGAATTCGTAAACCCTGATTTGGAACCTGCGCGTGCTCGGGAGGCCGGTGTCGCGACCGACAACGTGCTCGTGCTTGGATATGACGGCCGTACCGAGCACTTATCGTCGCCGGACGAACGCGCATTCTCGCAAGCCTTGCAACGTCTCACGCGCGGTGGCGACCGCTTGCTGGTATTCACCACCGGCCACGGCGAGCGCAATCCGCTCGGTGAGGCAAACCATGACCTCGGTCTGTTCGGCGCCGAATTACAGCGCCAAGGCATACAAGTCCAAGTCCTGAATCCACTCATGACGGGTGAAATACCTGCGGGCACCAGCGCGCTCGTCATCACGCAGCCGCGCGCGCAGCTCGTACCGGGCACGGTCGATCCGATTGTCGAATTTGTTGAGCGGGGCGGAAACCTGCTCTGGCTCGCGGAACCGACCGAATCGCGCGGTCTCGAGCCCATGGCAAACGCGCTCGGCGTCACCGTCACCGAAGACACCGTAGAAGATACTGCGGCTCGGATGTTCGGCATCGACGACCCGCGGCTGGTCGTCGTCGCAAGCTATGGCGCGCACCCAATTACGCAAGGCTTTGAAATCGTCACGCTGTTCCCTCACTCGGCAGCGATTCAGGCAACCGCGCGAGCGGGTTGGGCGGCGACGCCGTTGCTGTCGACGATCGCCGGCGAGACGATTGGCGTTGCTCTGGAACGCGGGGAACAGCGAGCCGCCGTCGTCGGTGACGGGGATTTTCTAGCGAACCAGTACCTGAACAACGGCGGAAATCTCGAGCTCGGTTTGAACCTCGTCAACTGGCTCGTCACCGACGACAGCCAACTCGATATTACGCTGCGCAGCGCGCGCGACCTCGCGCTGACCCTATCCCAGAAAGCGTACTACGCGATCGCCGCGGGCTTTCTGTTCGTCCTGCCGCTGGTGTTGGTCGTCACTGGGTTGCTTGTGTGGCGGCGTAGGCGGCGACGGTGAACCGGCGCACGCGTACAAACCTGATTGTCGCTCTGCTGCTCGGGGCGATGCTCGTGCTCGCGTGGCTCACGCAACGACAGGCTGCGAATGTACGCCCGGTGCTCGCGGAGTTCGATGTCGCCGCCGTGCAATCCGTCCGCGTCGCGCGCGCTGATGGAATGACATTGGTCTTCGTGCGAGACGGCGATGATTGGCGCATGACGGCGCCCGAAGCACGACCGATCGACGCGCAGCGCATCGACGGGATTGTCGCCGGCCTTAACACCGTCAGCCACGCGGACTATCCCGTGGACCGCATACCGCTCGCCGATGTCGGACTCGATCCACCACGCGCCACCGTCACCGTGGATGGCGACGATTTCCGCTTTGGTGACCGAAGCCCCGTCAGCGGACAGCGCTATGTTCAGCATTCGGGCACGGTGCATCTCGTCGATGACCTCGTCTACTTCCGGCTCGGTGGCGAGCCAAGAGACTGGTAGTGCCCGAGCTTCCGGAAGTCGAGACGACCCGCCGCGGCATCGAGCCGGTGCTGACTGGCGCCTGCGTCGCACGGGTGGTCGTGCGTGAGCCGCGGCTGCGCTGGCCCGTGTCGCCCGCGCTCGAGCGCGGACTCAACGGCGCGACAGTCGAGTCGGTGAAACGCCGTGGAAAATATCTCCTGCTCCACACCGCGCGCGGCACCGCGATCGTCCACCTCGGGATGTCGGGCAGTCTGCGCATCGTCAATCGTGCTCAGCCGCCGTTTGCACATGATCACATCGACCTTGAATTGACTAACGGACAATCAATCCGGTTTACCGACCCCCGGCGCTTCGGCAGTTGGTCGTGGACGACCGACGACCCAGCCGACCATCAGCTGCTGCGGCACCTCGGGCCGGAGCCGCTCGGCGACGCATTCGATGGTGACTACCTTCATGCGCGGAGCCGTGGCCGCAAGGCCAGCGTGAAGACGTTCGTGATGGACGGACGCACCGTGGTCGGCGTTGGCAACATCTACGCATCGGAAGCGCTCTGGGCCGCCGGCATCCATCCACGGCGCGCGGCCGGACGCATTTCGCTTGCGCGTTATCGCGTGCTCGCCGCCGCGATCCGCAGCGTACTCGCGAGCGCGATCACGCAAGGCGGCACGACGCTTCGTGATTACTCGCAAAGTGATGGTAATCCGGGCTACTTCGCCGTGAAGCTAAAAGTCTACGAACGCGAGGGCTCGCCGTGTAAGCGGTGCGGCACGGCGATCAAGTCAGAAGTGATTGGACAACGCTCGAGCTACTACTGCCCAAACTGCCAGCGCTAATTCCGCGTGACCCGCCATACGACGTTGCCCACGTCGTCGGCGACGAGCAGCGCGCCGCGTCGGTCGACCACGAGACCGACCGGGCGACCCTGCGCTTCCTCGCGCGCGTTCAGGAACCCCGTGAGGATGTCTTCGGGAGGTCCGCTCGGTTCGCCACCTTTGAACGGCACGAAAATCACTTTGTAGCCGCTTTTCGGTTCGCGATTCCATGAACCGTGCTGCCCGACGTACGCGCCGCCGTGCCCGAACGCGAGGCCTAGCGACGCGGTGTGCGCGCCGAGCGCGTAGTCCGGTTTCTTCGCGCGTGCGACAAGTTCGGGTCGCTGCGGCTCGACACGCACGTCGACGATGTCGCCATAATAGCTGTACGGCCAGCCGAAAAAGTCTCCGTCCTCAATGGCCGTCATGTAGTCGGGCACCAGGTCGCTGCCGAGCTCGTCGCGCTCGTTCACGGCGACCCAGAGCGCTCCGGAGTCCGGCTCCCAGTCCATGCCGACGGGGTTACGAAGGCCCGACGCAAATACGCGTGTCGCGCCTGTCTCTATCGTGATTTCAAGCACCGCGGCGCGGTTGACCTCGTGTTCCATGCCACGCTCGCCGACATTGCTGTTCGAGCCGACGCCGACATAGAGCCGCTCACCGTCCGCGCTCGCGACGAGACTCTTGGTCCAATGGTGATTGAGCGGCCCGCCAGGCAGGTCGGCGACATGCTCCGCTTCAACGGTGATTTCTGTATCGCCGTGACGGTATGGAAAGCGGACGACGGCGTCGGCGTTCGCGACATACAGGTAGTCGCCCACCAGCGCCATGCCGAACGGATGGAACAGCTCCGATAAAAGCACGCTGCGCGTCTCCGCGCGCCCATCGCTGTCGGCATCGCGCAACAGTGTGATCCGGTTCGCGCTGGACACCGCGGCGCCAGCTTTGTCCATGAACTTCTGCTGGAACCAGCGGCGCAGGCTGAACGGCGGGTCGGGCCGCGGCGGGCGGTTCGTTTCCGCGACGAGAACGTCGCCGTTCGGCAATTCGTACAGCCAGCGCGGGTGGTCGAGGTCGGTCGTGAACGCATTGACTGCGTAGCCGTCTGCCGCGACCGGCGTCGCGCCGTCGGCCCAGCCAACGCGTGGTGCGATGTTGACGGTGGGAATGGTCGCCGGCGTCGGTGGCGGCAGCACCGGGTGCGGGCCGATACCCTCCTCGATCGTAAGTCGGGCCGGTGTGGCGCAACCTGCGAGCGCCGCGACGAGCAGCGCGATGAAAACAATCGTGCTAGAAGTCGACGACGGACTCATTGCGAGGGTCGGTCGCGGCTTCGACAACGTTTCCGCTATACCGCCAAGTGACGACGTTCATGTTGCCATAGCGGCGCGGGCTTTCGCGCAGCGCGTGGCCGCGTTCGGCGAGTGCGCGGCGCAGCGCAGGGTCGAGCGAATCGGGCTCGTAGGCAATCACGTCCGGCAGAAACTGGTGGTGGAATCGCGGTCGCTGAGCAACGCCCGCCGCATCCAGACCATCAATCCAGCCGAGGACGCCGAGCGTGACCATCGTGATGATGCGCGAGCCGCCGGGCGTTCCGAGAATCAATAATCCGTCGGGGCCCTCGACAAAAGTTGGCGTCATGCTCGACACCGGTCGTTTGCCTGGCGCCACTAGATTCGCATCCGCTGACACCAGGTCGAAGCCGTCCGGCTCGCCGGCTTTCGGTGCGAAATCAAACATCTCGTTGTTCAGCACGACGCCGGTGCCCTCGGGCATGAGGCCCGCGCCGTAGCGGAAATTCACGGTTTGGGTACCCGCGACCCGGTTACCCGAGCGATCAAGAATAGAAAAATGCGTCGTGTGTTCACCCTGCGGGTTCGCGGTCACCGACGGCAACAGTTCGCTGGGCGTCGCACGATCCAATCGAATCCCGGCGCGCAATCCCGCTGCATAGTCGGCGTCGAGCAAGCGCGCGACCGGAACGTCGACGAACGCCGGATCTCCGAGATATTGCCCGCGGTCACGGTACGCGCGCCGCCAGGCCTCGACGAGCAGATGCGTGCGCGTCGCGTCGTCAAGCTTCGCCGTGTCGTAGCCTGCAAGAATGTTCAGCGTGCCCAGAAGCACAGTGCCCCCGGAGGATGGCGGCGGCGCGGTGACGATTCGGTGACCACGATAGCGTCCGACGAGCGGCTTCCGTTCGACGACCTCGTAGCCCGACAGGTCCTCGAGCGTCCAGATGCCACCCGCGTCGCGGATACCGTCGACGAGCTGCGCCGCGATCTCGCCCCGGTAAAACGCTTTGGCGCCCTGCTCGGCGATGGCTTCAAGCGTCGTCGCCAGCGCCGGCTGCGTGAGGCGTGCGCCGGCCTTCGGCGGGCCGCCGTCAATGAAGAACGCGGTCGTACCGTGGCGTACCAGCTTTTCCGCGCTACCAGCCGTCAACGCGGCGAATCGGGGGTCGACCTCGAAGCCCTCGCGTGCGAGCCGAATCGCCGGCGCAAGGCTGCGGGAGAGCGGCAGCGCGCCATATTCGCGAGCGAGGTGTTCGAGTGCCGCCGGCGCGCCGGGGATGCCGGCGGCAAGCGCGCCTTCGCGCATGCGCGCGTAATCGGGGTTCCCTTCCGTATCGAGAAACATGTCTGCGGTCGCCGCCATCGGCGCGCGCTCGCGCGCGTCCACGAATACATCTTGCTCCGTGCGCGCGACGTGCAGCAGATAAAAGCCACCGCCGCCGAGACCAGAACTGTACGGTTCGACAACGGCGAGCGCGGCAGACACGGCGACCGCGGCGTCGAACGCATTGCCGCCCGCCTCAAGAATTTCGTGACCGGCGGCGGTCGCGAGCGGATGTGCGCTCGCAATCGCGGCTTCGGATGGGGCAAGGACGGACTTTGCGTCGGCGACGCCGGCAGCGACGACGAGGACTGCGACGAGCAGTAAGCGGACGCGCGTCATACCGTCGCGGCAGTCAGCGCGAGGTATTTAATCTTCAACTCGTCCTTCGTCTCAGGATGGTCAGGATCCAATGGGATACAGGCGACGGGGCAAACTTCAACACACTGCGGTTCGTTGAAATGACCGACGCATTCCGTGCAGCGCGATGGATCGATCTCATAGATTTCCGGACCCTGCGAGATGGCCTGGTTCGGACATTCAGGCTCGCAGACATCGCAATTGATACATTCGTCGGTGATCATCAGCGCCATGCGCTAATTTTACCGGATGCGCTTCGCCAGTTCAGCTTCGACGGCCGGATGGACGAAAGTCGACACGTCGCCGCCCAACGCGGAGATTTCGCGGACGAGGCTCGACGAAATGTAAGAAAACTGCTCAATCGGGGTCAAAAACATCGTTTCGACCTCAGGATCGAGGTGCCGATTCATACCAGCGAGCTGGAATTCGAACTCAAAGTCCGACACCGCACGCAGACCCCGCAACACGACGCCGATGCCGTTTTCGCGCGCAAATTCGACAGTCAGGCCAGAAAAGCTCGTCACTTCGACGTTTGGAATGTCAGCGAGCGCGAGCTTTGCCATTTCGACGCGCTTCTCGACGGAAAACGCGGGTGCCTTCGTCGGACTCGTCGCGACCGCAACCGTCACGTGATTAAACAGCTTCGCGGCACGACGGATGATGTCGTGGTGTCCGTTCGTGATTGGATCGAACGTACCCGGGTAGAGCGCGCGTGCTTTCATCGGTAAAGCCTACCGTGAACCGACCAGCAAGTGGTAGCCAACCCGCCCCGCCTTGCCCTGCCGGTGCACGCGCCAACCAGCCGGCAACTGGAGCTCGACGAGCGCGGCTTCCGCCTCGACGTACACATGGCCACCGCTTGCCGCCCAGCCGCCGTCGATGAGCGCCGTGAGCGTCGGCCCGACCAGGTCGCGCTCGAACGGCGGATCCATGAAAACAACGTCGAACGCTTCCACTGCCGGTTTGGAAAGATACGTCGCCACCGCCGTGTTCATGGTCACGCCGGTATCGCAGCCAAGCTGGGCCAGATGCTGGTCGATTGCATCCAGCGCGGCGCGCTCGCGATCGACGAACGTGCATGCGGACGCGCCGCGTGACAACGCCTCGAGTCCGAGCGCGCCACTGCCGGCGAACAGGTCAAGGCAACGCGCCCCGTCGATCACAGGCGCGAGCCAATTGAACAGCGTCTCGCGCACACGGTCAGGGCTCGGGCGAAGGTCGGGTAGGTCGGGGAATCGGAAGCGACGGCTGCGCCACTCACCCCCGATGATGCGGAACTGGTTTTGCATGTGGTGGTAGCATAGCCGCGCATGCCCGATGACGCACCCAAGACCGGTTTTCTTACCCGCCTACGCGCAAAGCTGAATCAAGGCGACTCATTCCTGACCCGGGACGTGCGCGAACTGATACCGACCGGTCGCGCGCTCGACGATGACACCCTCGATGAGCTCGAAACGCGATTGTTGCTCGCGGACTGCGGCGTCGATGCGACCCGAAAAATCATCAACGCCCTGAAGCAGCGCACGCGTAAAGATCGCATCGAAGATGCGGATGCTGCACTGAAGGCGCTAGCCGCAATCCTGACCGACCTGCTGAAGCCGGTGAGCAAGCCCTTAATCGTGGACGCGGCATCAAAACCGTTCGTAATCTTGGTCGTCGGCGTAAATGGCAGCGGCAAGACGACCACGATAGGCAAACTCGCCGCGCGCTTCCGCGCCGATGGCCACTCCGTGATGCTCGCGGCCGGCGATACTTTCCGAGCCGCGGCCATCGAACAACTGGTCGCCTGGGGTGAGCGCAACCAAGTCCCGGTCATCGCGCAGACGCACGGCGCGGACCCCGCCGCGGTCGCATTCGATGCGCTCGAAGCAGCACGCGCCCGGCGCATGGACGTCTTGATTGTGGATACGGCCGGACGCCTGCATACGAAGCACAATTTGATGGAAGAGCTCAAGAAAGTGAATCGCGTGCTCGGCAAGCCGGGTACCGGTGCGCCGCACGAAGTGCTGTTGGTGCTCGATGGGACCGGTGGGCAGAACGCGCTCGCGCAGGCCCGTCAGTTCGACAGCGCGGTGCCGGTCACCGGCATCGCACTCACCAAGCTCGATGGGACGGCCAAAGGCGGCGTACTGTTCGCGCTCGCCGAGCAGACCGGCGTTCCGATCCGTTACATCGGCGTCGGCGAGAAGGCCGAGGACCTTGGGGTGTTCGACGCTGACGAGTACGTCGCCGCATTACTCGAGGAAACGCGGTGATCCATTTCGACCGCGTTAGCAAGCGCTACGATGGCGGCTTCGAAGCGCTGTCCGAAGTGAGCTTTCACGTTGCACCGGGTGAGATGATATTCCTGACCGGTCATTCAGGCGCGGGCAAGTCCACGCTGATGAAGCTGATTGCGTTGCTCGAGCGCACGACGCGCGGCCACGTCATCGTCGACGGCCGCAACCTTGCGGGCATCAAGCGACGCGGCATTCCCGCACACCGACGCAAGGTCGGCGTGATTTTCCAGGACCACAAGCTGTTGCACGACCGCACCGTGTTCGACAACGTCGCGCTACCGCTGATCGTCGCCGGCGTTGGCCATACGGAAGTCCGTCGACGCGTGCGCGCCGCGCTCGACAAGGTCGGACTCCTTGATCGGGAGCGCGCCTATCCGATCACCTTGTCGGGCGGAGAGCAACAGCGCGTCGGCATCGCACGCGCAGTCGTGAACAAACCACCCGTGCTGATCGCCGACGAGCCGACTGGCAACCTAGACCCCGCGCTGTCCATCGAGATCATGCAGTTGTTCGGCCTTTTCAATCAGGTTGGCGTGACCGTATTGATTGCCAGCCATGATCATCGACTCATCGGGCGGCTCGGCAAGCGATACCTGACACTCGACCACGGCAAGCTCGTCGATGGAGCGCTCCATGGCGCGGACTAGAAGCGGCGCGAAAGAATCGGGGCCGGGCATTGTCGGCCGGCTCGTCGCGTGGGCGAGCCACCACGGCCACTCACTGCTGTCCACGCTTGGCCGCTTGTCGCGCGCGCCATTTGCGACGGCGATGACGCTCGGTGTCATCGGCATTGCGCTCGCGCTGCCCGCGAGCCTCCACTTGTTCGTGGACAACGTGCGCACTGTCAGCGGCAACTGGGACAGCGCAATGCACCTGTCGGTCTTCATGAAGCAAGATGCGAGCGTCGCGGACGCGCAGGCGCTCGCCGGCACGTTGCGCGCGCGGCCGGACGTGCGTGAGACGCGCGTGATCCCGCCCGACCAGGCGCTCGCCGAATTTCGTGCACAGAGCGGCTTCGGCGATGCCCTCGACGCGTTGCGCGAGAACCCACTGCCGACGGTCCTGGTGGTCGTGCCAGCAGGCAACCTGACCAGCCCGGGCCAACTGCAGCCGCTCGTCGACGAGATCGAACGCGCGGCGCCCGTCGATTTCGTACAGCTCGACACGCAATGGTTGCAACGCTTGTTCGCGCTGGTCGCAATCGCGCAACGCACGATTCTGGTCGTCGCACTGCTGCTCGGCATCGCGGTCGCCGTCACCGTCGGCAACACCATCCGGCTCGACATCCAGAATCGTCGCCAGGAAATCGAGGTCACGAAACTGATCGGCGGCTCCGATGCGTTCATCCGCCGACCTTTCCTGTACACCGGATTCTGGTACGGCGTCGGCGGCGGTCTCGTCGCCGCGATCCTGCTCGGCATTGCACGCCTTGCGCTCGAAGGGCCGGTCGCGCGACTCGCCGGGCTTTACGGCTCGAGCTTCACGCTCGCGGGCCTCGGTGTCGGCGGCTTCGTAGGACTGGTCGCGGTCGGCGCTTTGCTCGCGTGGGCCGGCTCGTGGATTGCGGTCGGACAGCACCTCGATGAGATCGAGCCGAATTAATACCTTTTAAAACAACCCGTTAGATAAGCATTCTAACCATTAGCACTCATGTCGCCCGACTGCTAAAATTGGCGGCCATGACCAACACGACCGAAAAGACGAATCCGCTGATGCCGCTGCCCCAAGCGCGGGCGCTCGCGCTCGCCGGGCCGCAAGGCAGCCTCGAGGCCTATATCCAGGCGGTTCAGTCGATCCCCGTTCTCAGCGCGGCCGACGAGCATGCGCTCGCGGTCCAGTACCGCGACCACGACGACCTCAGTGCGGCGCAGCAGCTGGTGGTCTCGCACTTACGATTCGTCGTCCACGTTGCGCGTGGCTTCTCCGGATACGGCCTGCAATTGGGTGACTTGATCCAAGAAGGCAATATCGGCCTCATGAAAGCAGTGAAGCGCTTCGACCCCGACCACGGTGTGCGACTGGTCTCGTTCGCGGTGCATTGGATCAAGGCCGAAATCCACGAGTTCATCTTGCGCAACTGGCGCATCGTGAAAGTCGCGACGACGAAAGCGCAGCGCAAGCTGTTCTTCAACCTGCGCAGCTCCAAGAAGCGCCTCGGCTGGTTCTCTAACGACGAAGTGAACGCGGTCGCCGACGACCTCGGCGTCGATGCGAAGACGGTCGTGCAGATGGAACAGCGCATGTCGGGTTACGACGTGAGCTTCGACCCGGCCCCGGACACCGGCGACGACGATGACGCGTGGACCGCGCCCGCTGCCTATCTGCAGGACTTCAGCGCCGACCCGGCGCTGCAGGTCGAACACGACGACAGCGAGGCGGTCGCCCACGACCGGCTCGGCAATGCGTTGTCGGGGCTCGACGACCGCAGCCGAGCAATCATCGAACGCCGCTGGCTCGGTGGAGACGACGGCAAGGCGACGCTGCAGGAACTCGCGGATGAATATGGCGTGTCCGCGGAGCGGATCCGCCAGCTCGAGAAGCAGGCGATGGTGAAGCTGCGCGGCGTACTCGCCGCTTAGATCACCCAGTGGTCAATCAGCAGCGCCGCGAAAATCCCGATCAGGTAAACGATGGAATAGTTGAACGTCTGCATCGGTAGACGGTCGTTCGGGAAGAACTTCAGCTGTATCGCGTACCCCATGAATATCCCACCAAGCACCAGTGCCGCGCCGAGGTACAGGTAGCCGCTCATTCCAGCCAGCCATGGCAACACGGATACCAGTACGAGCAGAATCGTGTACAGCAGCGTCTGCAACGCGGTGAACTCGATGCCGTGCGTGACCGGCAGCATCGGGATTTCGGCTTCTGCGTAATCATCCGCACGATGGATCGCGAGCGCCCAAAAATGTGGCGGCGTCCATACGAACACGATCAAGAACAGCAGCAGCGCATGTGGGTCGAGTGAGCCGGTAATCGCCGTCCAACCAAGCACCGGCGGCGCGGCGCCCGCGGCGCCGCCAATCACGATGTTCTGCGGGGTCGCGCGTTTCAGGTACATCGTGTAAATCACGGCGTAGCCGATCAGCGAGAACAGCGTGAGTACCGCGGTCAATGTGTTCACGAGCGCCGCGAGGATCACCATCGATACGCAGCCCAATGTGAGCGCAAACACCAATACCTGCGACGGCTCGAGATGGCCCGTCGGCAATGGGCGCCGATGCGTGCGCGCCATCTTTGCGTCGATCTGCCGGTCGACGAGGTGATTGATCGCTGCGGCAGATCCCGCTGCGAGGCCAATGCCGAGCGTGCCCCAGATGAACGCATCCCACGGAGGCATCCCTGGCACCGCGAGTAGCATGCCGACCACCGCCGTGAACATGATGAGCGCGACGACACGCGGCTTGGTCAGCTCAAAATAGTCGGCGAGGCGATTCATCGTGCGGCGTGATTCAACGCGACCAGCGACAGCAGCAGCAGCGCAGCGCCCGCGTTATGCGCGACGGCGATGGCCAACGGGAAACCGAGCACGACCGTGAAAATTCCGAGCGATACCTGCAGCAGCAACGCACCGCCGATGACCGCGCCGAGCGTTCGCAACACGCGTTCTCGGCCAGCGACCAGCAGCGCCAGCGCAAGCGAGGCGACGAACACGAAGGTGATGACCGCGCCAATGCGGTGGGTCATATGGATCGCGGTGCGGGCATCCAGATCGAGCACCCCACCCTCGTAGTTTGTCCCGAGCCCGCGCCACACAACGAAGCCTTCGCCGAAATCCATGTCGGGCCACCACTCGGTCTGACAAGTTGGGAAGTCAGGGCATGAAACGGCCGCGTAGTTTGCGCTCGTCCAGCCGCCGAGCGCGATTTGCACCGCAACAATGACGAGGGCTGCCGCAGCGACCTTACGCAGACCCCGGGGCGCCGGTAACGCGGTGCGCAAATGCCCTCCCGAGCGGAGCAGGAGCAGCCAAATCAGTGCGAGCACCGTGAGCCCGCCCAATAGGTGCGCCATCACGACAACCGGCTTCAGCAGTAGGGTGACGGTCCACATGCCCAGCAGCGCCTGGAACACGATGACGGCGGCGATTGCGAGCGGCAGCTTGAACGGGTGGCCAGGTTCACGACGCCGGCGAAATGCCATCACCGTAAAAGCGAACACGAGTAAGCCCAGAATTCCGGCCGCGTAGCGGTGAATCATCTCGCGCCATGCCTTGCCGGTATCGGTCGCGTGCTCGGGCACCGTGAGCGCACCGTAGCAACCGGGCCAGTCGGGGCAGCCGAGCCCTGCATCCGTCAGACGCACCCACGCACCGAGAACGACGACGACGAGCGTCAACGCGAACGCGCCAAGAACCAGTTGATAGAACGCGCGGCTCGGCATCAGCCAATCCTCGAAATACGCAGCAGCCGCTTCAGGTCTTCATGCAACGCCTCGGGCGGCGCTTCCGCGCTGTAGCGCATCATCAGATTGCCGAGCGGGTCGACGAGGAAAAGCTGGCCCACGGTCGGCGCCCCATCGACCGAGAACTGGGCGAGTAGTTCAGAATCGGCTTTCGCCATCAACATGCCCGCATGCTCTCTCGCGAAAAACGCAGGGTCGGCGACCGAGTCGGCGCCCGACAACAGGAACACCCGCTGGACGCGAGATGCGTCGCGCCCGAGCCGCGTGTGGACCTGCCGCGCCTCCCACAAGGTATCCACACAGGTCTGGTCACACTCGGGAGCGCCGACATACACGATTGCCCAACGACCGTGCAGCGCCTCGTCGGTGATCGGCGCGCTTTCCCCGACGCCCGCGAGCTCGAAATCACCGAGCGGCCGTGCCGGACGAATCAAGGTGCCGTGTGACACGACTTCAGCGTCTGGCGCATCCTCGACACTCGAGTACATCCACCAAGCCGCTGCGAGCGGCAAGATGAAAAACGCCGCAAGTGCAACGAGCATTAAGCGGCCGCGCCGCGGCGTGTGTGCATCATTCATGGCTTCGTTTCCTGAATCCGAGTACCAACGCGATCACGACCAGTGCGGCCGCGAGCGAAAACCACTGTACCGCGTAGCCAATATGGCGGTCGGCCGGCATACCGACCGGCGCCCATTCACGGACATATCCGTCTGACGCTTCCGGCGACAGCAGCACGAGTGCAGCCGGGACGTCGCGGCCCCAGACTTCTGCGAGTGCTGCAGCATCCGGCCAGACCATTCGGCGGGGCCATGCATCGTCATGCTCGACCGTACCACCGAGCCGCAGACCGGGCTCCGGCAACGGGGCGTTTAGACCCACCACCTCCCGCAGCTCGCTGCCGACAGACACGTCCGGCAAGTGGTTCCGGTCGTTCCCCGCATCAATCCAACCACGGTCGACCGCAAGCCATTCACCACTCGCGATTTCGAAAGGGGTCCAGACGCGGTACCCAACGCGTCCATTCTGGACCTGCGCGTCCAACAAGACCTGACGGTTCGTTACATAGCGACCCGTTGCCGTAACCGGCGCATGCCGTGGAAGTTCGAGGAGATCCGCAGCGACCGACACACGGGTCGGCTGCGCGGCCAACCCGGCCTCGTAGCCGTCGGCGAGCTCGCGCTTCTGATCGGCGCGGTCGAGTTGCCAGAATCCCAGCCACAACAACAACGCGAGTACCGGCAGACCCAACAGTATGGGCGTTATAATCCGCGACATGATTCAGATACTCATCATCGCGATTCTTGCCGTCATCGTCTTCAGCCTCGGGTCGGCGATGGTTTATCTCGTCCGGGAACCGCACGGTTCCAAAAAAACCGTGCGCGCGCTGACCTGGCGTATCGCTCTGTCGATCGGCTTGTTCTTGCTGCTGATGCTTGGGTTCGCGACCGGCGTCATCGAGCCGCACGGCATCACGGGCTGACGGCTACAGCCAGTAGACGAACACGAAGAGCCCGAGCCACACCACGTCGACGAAGTGCCAGTACCACGCGACCGCTTCGAAGCCGAAGTGGTTGTCGGGCGAGAAATGTCCTTTCATCGCGCGCAGCAGAATCACGGTCAGCATGATGGCGCCAAGCGTCACGTGCAGACCGTGGAACCCGGTCAGCATGAAGAACGTGGAACCGTAGATGCCGCTCGAGAGCCGCAGGTTCAGGTCTTGGTACGCGTGTACGTACTCGTAGGCCTGCAGGCCGACGAACAGGAAGCCCAAGAACACGGTCGCGGCGAGTCCCCACACGAGCTTCGCGCGGTTGCCCTGAAGCAGGCCCCAGTGCGCGATGGTCACCGTGACGCCCGATGTGAGCAGGATTAGCGTATTGATCGCGGGCAAGCCCCAGGCACCCATAATCTGGAACTCGCCACCGACCTGGTCAGGGCCGCCGGTCGGCCAGGCCGCCTCGAATTGCGGCCACAACAGCAGCTGCGTGAAGAAGTTGTTGCCCTCGCCCGCGAGCCAAGGCACCGACCACACGCGGGCATAAAGTAACGCGCCGAAGAACGCTGCGAAAAACATCACTTCCGAGAAGATGAACCAGCTCATGCCTTGGCGGAACGAGCGATCGACCTGTGCGCTGTAGCGACCGGCAACGCTCTCACCGATGACGTCAGCGAACCAGCCGAAGATCATGACGATGACGAGCGCCGCGCCGACCAGCGACAGGATGCCCGGGAAAGTCCAGAGCTGCATTGGTTCGGCAGGAAGCCCGCCCATGTTGATTGCGAGCCCGACGAACAACATGAACAGCCCAACCGAGCCGACGATCGGCCAGGGCGCAGTATGGGGGACGTAGTAGCCGCCTGCAGGTGCCGCCATGGTCTTATCCTCTCGAATCAAAGAACGTGTAGCCAAGCGTCACCGTCGTCACTTCCGGCGGCAACTCAGGGTCCACGATGAAGGTAACCGGCATATCTTTCAGCTCGTTGCCCGCAAATTCTTGGCGGGAGAAACAGAAGCACTCGGTTTTCTGGAAATATTTTGCCGCGACACCCGGGGACACGCTCGGCACGGCCTGTCCGGCGGTGGGCGCGTCACGCAGGTTTTCCGCAAGATAACTGATGGTATAGAGCTGGCCCGGATGCACTTCAATGCTGCGCTGCTTCGGGCTGAAATCCCACTCCCCACTGTTCGCGACGCTAGACACGAACTGCACCGTTACCGTACGGCTGGTATCCACTTCTACGATCGTCGATGCCTGAGCCTGACCCGCGGTCTTGCCACCGAATCCTGTGATTTCGCAGAACACGTCGTAAAGCGGAACGAGTAGGAAGCCGAAGCCGAACATCGCGACGGCGACGACGACCAACTGCGTGACGATTTTGCGGTTCTCGTTCATCGGGCAAAGTGGTTCATCAGTATGAATCCGAAATAGAAGGCAACGGCAATCGCCGCGATGATGAGCGCGGTCCGGCGCGCCGATGCACGGCGCGCCTGCAGGCCACGGTCATCATCGGACACCATCACCGAACCTCGGGTGGCGTGCTGAACGTGTGGTGTGGCGCCGGCGACGGCAGCGTCCACTCCAACCCCTCGGCTCCTTCCCACACACGCGCAGTGGCCTTCTCACCACCGCGCGCACATGCGATGACAACGCCCAGGAATATCAGCTGCGTCGCACCAAAGCCGAACGCGCCGATCGACGACATCATGTTGAAGTCCGCAAATTGCAGCGCGTAATCAGGGATGCGTCGCGGCATACCCGCAAGGCCCAAGAAGTGCTGCGGGAAGAACGTGATGTTCACGAAGATCGTGGACAGCCAGAAGTGCGTCTTGCCCCAGAACTCGTTATACATATTGCCGGTCCACTTCGGCAGCCAGTAATAAACGCCCGCGATGATCGCGAAGATCGCACCCGGCATCAGTACATAGTGGAAATGCGCGACGACGAAGTACGAGTCGTGGTACTGGAAGTCGGCGGGCACAATCGCGAGCATCAGGCCCGAGAAACCGCCGATCGTGAACTGAATCACGAATGCGAGCGCGAACAACATCGGCGTTTCGAAGGTCATCGCGCCGCGCCACATCGTCGCAACCCAGTTAAACACCTTCACCCCGGTCGGTACCGCGATCAACATCGTCGCGAACATGAAGAACAGCTGACCCGAGAGCGGCATCCCCACGGTAAACATGTGGTGCGCCCACACGATGAACGACAGGAAGCCGATCGACGCAGTCGCATACACCATCGCCTCGTAGCCGAACAACTTCTTCCGCGCGAACGTCGGAATAATCTGCGACACGATGCCGAAGGCCGGCAGGATCAGGATGTACACCTCAGGATGGCCAAAGAACCAGAAAATATGCTGGAACAGGACCGGGTCGCCGCCGCCGGCCGCGTCGAAGAACGTCGTACCGAAGTAATTGTCGGTCAGCAGCATCGTGACCGCGCCCGCGAGCACCGGCATCACCGCGATCAACAGGTACGCGGTGATGAGCCAGGTCCATGCGAACAGCGGCATCTTGAGCAGCGTCATGCCCGGCGCGCGCAGATTCATGATGGTCGCGATGATGTTGATTGCGCCCATGATCGACGACAGGCCCATTAGGTGGACTGAGAAAATCAGGAACGGGAATGCGTCGCCGGTCTGGAAAATCAGCGGCGGATACATCGTCCAACCGCCGGCCGGTGCGCCGCCATCCATGAAGAACGTGGACAGCAACATCATGAAAGCGAAAGGAAGAATCCAGAACGACCAGTTGTTCATGCGTGGCAGCGCCATGTCCGGCGCGCCAATCATCATCGGGACCATCCAGTTCGCGAGGCCGACGAACGCCGGCATCACTGCGCCGAAAATCATCACGAGCGCGTGCATGGTCGTAAACGAATTGAACATCTGCGGGTCCACGAACTGCAGGCCCGGCTGGAACAACTCGGCGCGCACGACCATCGCGAACGCGCCACCGATGAAGAACATCGCCAGTGCGAACACCAGGTAAAGGGTGCCGATGTCTTTATGGTTGGTCGTGATGACCCACCGACGCCAGAAGCCCGTTGGCTTTTCGTCGTGGTGGTCGTTGTCGTGGATAGCCGTCGCAGTGCTGCTCATTTCATTTCCTCCGCTTACTGCTCACGCGCCGCGCCGATATCGCGCGGTTGCACTACGTCACCGGTCTCATTGCCGAACGCGTTGCGTTCGTACGTAATCACTGCGGCGATGTCGAGATCGTTGAGGGTACGGCCGAACGCGGCCATCGCAGGATTCACGCGGCTGCCGTTCAACACGATGTTGATGTGCTCGGCGAGTCGGGCCGGATCCGGCGACATGCCCGACGTCAACGCCGGGAAACCCATTGCCGGGAGCCCCTGGCCACTCGGCTGGTGACACGCGGCGCACTGCGACATGTACACACCCTCGCCACGCTCCATCAACTCGCCCATTTCCCAATCGCGGTCCGATGCGAGCGCCTCGGCCTCACCGGCCTGTTCTTCGCGGCGCTCGGCGAGCCACGCATCGTAATCGGCCTGCTCCATCGCGATGACGACGACCGGCATGAACGCGTGGTCGCGACCGCACAACTCCGCGCACTGGCCGCGATAGGTCCCCGGTACGTCGATTTTCGCCCACACCTCGTTGATATAGCCGGGAATTGTGTCCTTCTTGACCGCAAATTGCGGAACCCACCATGAGTGGATTACGTCATTGGACGTCAAGAGGAACCGGATTTTCTGCCCCACCGGAACGACCAGCGGGTTGTCGACATCGAGTAGGTAATTGTCGATCTGGGTGAGGTCGATTCCAGCGCCCATCTGGCGCGCCTCGTTGGAGGACTGCGAGAGGTTCGAGAAGAAACCGAAACCCTCGTCGATGTAATCGTAGCGCCAACGCCATTGGAAGCCGGTGATCTGGACGGTGACATCGGCGTTCGAGCTGTCTTCCATCTTGATGAGCGTTTTCGCCGCGGGGACGGCCATCGCTACGAGAATCACGAACGGCACAATGGTCCAGGCGATTTCGACGCGCAGGTTGTCGTGGAAGTTCGCGGCTTCGCGCTTGCCCTTGCGGTGATGGATCATCGACCAGATCATCACGCCGAAGACAATCACGCCAATGACGACGCAGATCCACAGGATAAGCATGTGGAGGTCGTAGACCTCGTGGCTGATTTCCGTGACGCCACGGGGCATGTTCAAACTCGATGGTGTGACCGCCCAAGCGGCACCCGCGAAGCTGGCCAACAGGCCGAACAAGCTGCACGAAGCTTGCTTCAACGTGCGATAGGACATTCCTGGGTTGCTCCTGGGATGGTCGGCAAACAAACTCTGCGGATTTTAAGGTTTGGGCACAGTCTTCGCAAATCCGAGCGATTCTAGGTCGAACCGATGCGCATTGGATTCCGGTGTTGCGCTTGGTTCCCAAGGCAAAGTTGCGACCAACGGGGCCGGCAGTCGATCCGCCAAAGCCGCGATGTTCTGGTCCAATCGGCGCATTTCCGGGTCGATGCAGTTTGCGACCCAGCCCGCGAGCGCGAGACCGGCGTCGGAAATTGCGCGCGCGGTGAGTAGCGCGTGGTTCAGGCAACCGAGGCGCATGCCGACGACCAGCAGCACTGGAAGATCTAACGCGCACGCAATGTCTGCCATGGTTCGCTCTGGGCCAATCGGAACCAGCCAGCCGCCGGCGCCCTCCACGACCATCCCATCGCTGCGCTCCGCGAGTTGTGTACACGCGCGCTCGATGACGCCAATGTCGATCTCCACGTCGGCGTCGGCGGCCGCTAGGTGTGGCGCGATTGGCTCGTCGAAGAGATACGGATTGAGGAAGTCGTACTCGACCGGTTGCGCGGATGCCGCGGCGAGCGCGACGGCGTCGTCGTTCCGCGGCCCGTGGTTGGTCTGTACGACGCCCGCCGCGACGGGCTTCATCACGCCGACACGGTATCCGGCGCTACGCAACGCAACGACGAGCGACACCGCAGTGTGCGTCTTACCAACGCCCGTGTCGGTTCCTGCGACGAACACACCCGCGGTCATCGGGCGCGCACCCGGATGGATTCCACGCTGACTCGGGCCTCCGCGGGTCCCAAACTTGCAATCGCCGTTCCTGCGGGCGGTGCGACCGCGTAGCCGTACACCACCTCCCAGGTCGCCGGAAGCACACCGTCGGTACGATGCGGCTCGTAGGCCGCTTCCATTGCGCGTAAACGTTGTGGACCGGTCAGGCCGCGGGGACGCCCCGAATTTACGTTGTGGGCCCCAATCGCTTTTAGGTCGCGCATCAGCGACATCGTGTCGCGATAATTCACCGTCATCCGTTCGGCATCCATCACGGGGTCTCGGAATCCCGTGCGCAACAACGCATCGCCGACGTCGTGCATGTCGATGAAACGGTTTACGTGGACGTGGTCGTCCACAGTGGCCCACGCCTCGCGCAATTCGCGCAGCGTGTCGGGCCCGAATGTCGTGAAGAGCAAGCGGCCACCCGGCTTCAGTACGCGCAAAAATTCTCGAAAGACCACGTCCGGTTGACCCAGCCACTGCAGCATCAGGTTCGAGAACACGAGGTCCACGCTCGCGCTACGCATCGGCAGGCGCGATGCGTCGGCGCACACCGCGTCGAGACGGCGAAACCAGCGTCGACGCCGACGTGAGCGTGCAGCCATTGGTTCCGCGATGTCGAGCGCAATAATCTGCGCACGTCTATATCGGTCCGAGAGCGTTGCTGCACCGAGCCCGGTGCCGCTGCCCGCGTCCAGTACGACGTCCGGCGCGATGGCCATTGAATCGAGTCGCTCGGCCAAGCGCACGAGGACTTCGCGCTGAAGGACTGCAGCCGCATCGTAAGTTTCTGCGGCGCGCGCGAATGAGCGCCGGACGGAGTCGTGGCGCAAATCGAATTCATCGTTCATCGATAAATCCCTTCACGGTGGCCACGAACCCCAGCGGGTCATTCAGAAACGGCGCGTGCGCCGCGCCCGGGATGACCATTGCGCGCGCATTCGGCGCCTGCGCCGCGACCGCATGCGCCGCTTCGGGCGGTGTGAGACGGTCGCGCGCGCCGGTGATGAGCAGTGTCCGTGGCGTCAGCACCTCCAGCTCTGCACGCAAATCGGCGTCGTGCAGAATTTCGAGCCCCGCCGCGAGGCCACGAGGATCGGGTTCGCCATGCTCGAACAACAGCGGGCGAATCGCGCGTACCTGCTCACGTGCGCGATCGTCGCCAAGCGATTGCAGCGTCAAAAAATCCTGCACTGTTTTGCGGAAATTCGCGACGAGCTCACGGCCGAAACGATCGACGACTTCGGCAGGCTGCGCGTGGGGCCAGCCGTCGGTTGCCGTGAAACGCGGCGTCGCTGCAACGAGTACTAGTTTCGACACGCACGAATCGAGGGCTGCGCGCATCGCGATGAGTCCGCCGAGTGACCAACCGAGCCACGCTGCGCGGTCCGGCACAACGCGTTGCACCGCGTCGGCCCACGCACTCAATCCCGGCCCGCATTCGTACGCGCTTCGGCCGTGACCCGGTAAGTCAACCACGTGTACGCGGAACGATGTTGCGAGAAGCGGGACGATGGCGCCGAACAGACCGCCATGCAAACCCCAGCCGTGCACCAGCACGAGGTCCTCTCCCGCGCCGACCGATTCGACGAAGACACTCACCGGAACACCACGCCAAGCGCATCCAACAGGGCGTCGACTTCCTCGTCCCGATGCGCCGCGGATAGCGTCACGCGCAAGCGCGCCGTGCCGTCGGGTACGGTCGGCGGGCGGATGGGCGTCACAAGAAAGCCCGCGTCCTCAAGTGCCTGCGCGCGCGCCAAAGCCTGCGTTGATTCACCGACCACCAAGGGTTGGATTGGGGTCGACGAATTCGAGAGCGGAAGGCCGAGTTGCAGCGCGCCTGCACGGAATCGGTCCACCAACGCGAGTACACGCTCGCGTCGCCACGGCTCGTCCTCGCTCACGCGTAGCGCAGACAACGCGGCGGCCGCGACCGCGGGCGGAAGCGCGGTCGTGTAGATGTAGGTCCGAGCGTGCTGGACCAAGGTCTCAATGACTTCGGCTGACCCGGCGACAAACGCACCAAAAACGCCGAACGCTTTACCGAGCGTGCCCATGAGTACCGGTGCGTCACGCGCATCGAGCGCGAAATGCTCGAGCACGCCGCGACCAGTGGCGCCCAGCACGCCGAGCCCGTGCGCATCATCGACGACCAGCATCGCGTCGCGCGCGCGGCACGCGGCGGCGAGTGCCGGTAGCGGCGCGAGATCACCGTCCATACTGAACACGCCGTCAGTGACGAGTAGTTTTACAGGCGCATCGCCCGCCAACGCGCGGTCGGCGCCTTCGGAATCCGCGTGCGCGTATCGCTTCAACACGACACCGGGCGTCCGGCCCGCGTCAATCAGCGACGCGTGGTTCAACCGGTCCTCGACGACGCGTGCGCCGCGCCGTGTGAACGCGTGGCCGATGCCGAGGTTTGCCATATAGCCCGTCGAGAACAGCAGCGCGCGTTCGCGCCCGGTATATGCGGCAAGCGCGTCTTCGAGCTCGTGGTGCAAACGGTGATGGCCGGAAACGAGATGCGCCGCACCGGCGCCAACGCCGTGTTCCCCGGCAGCTGCAGTGAATGAGGCAACGACCGCCGGATGCGCAGCGAGACCCAGATAGTCGTTCGAGCAGAAAGCGACGAGCGGACGCCCGTCCAATGTCATGCGCGGACCATCAGCGGCGTCGACCACGCGTCTGCGGCGATACAGGCCCGCGGCTTCGCGCTCCGCGAGCGCCGCCGCCAGCGCGGGAATCATTGCGCGACGCGGTGCTTGACGGGTGCCTCAGGCGCGCACGGTTCCGGCGTGATGCCGAGCCGCTCAAATAATGCGCGATCAGCTTCGGTGTCCGGGTTTCCCGTCGTCAGCAATTTCTCGCCATAGAAAATCGAATTTGCGCCCGCGAAGAAGCAGAGCGCCTGCTGCTCATCGCTCATTTCGCTGCGTCCGGCTGAGAGGCGTACATGCGCATACGGCATCGCGATGCGCGCGAGCGCTACGAGGCGCACGAAGTCGAGCGGGTCAACCGGCTCAGCATCGGCGAGCGGCGTGCCCGGCACCGGCACCAACTGATTGATCGGAACCGATTGCGGATGCTCGGGGAGCGTTGCAAGCGCGTGCAGTAGACCGATGCGGTCGGCGTCCTGCTCGCCCATTCCGACAATCCCGCCGGAGCAGACATTGATGCCGGCATCGCGAACCGCCGCGAGGGTCTCCAGGCGGTGGCCGTAGTTCCGCGTTGTGATGACTTCGCCGTAGTACTCGGGCGACGTATCGAGGTTGTGGTTGTAGTAATCAAGCCCGGCGTCGGCGAGGCGGCCCGCCTGCTCGGGCGATAGCATCCCGAGCGTCGCGCACGTTTCCAGTCCGAGTTCGCGTACGCCGCGGACCATGGCCTCGACCACCTCGAGCTGTTTGTCTTTCGGCCCCCGCCATGCGGCGCCCATGCAGAACCGGGTCGCGCCGTTCTCCTTCGCGATGCGGGCCTTCTCGACGACGTCTTCGACCGCCATCAACGCCTCGCGCTCTAGGCCGGTGTCGTAGCGCACGCTTTGTGAGCAATACTTGCAGTCCTCGGGACACGCGCCGGTCTTGATGCTGAGCAACGTCGAGACCTGGACCTGATTCGGATCGAACACGGCCCGGTGAATTGAGTGGGCGCGGAACAACAAGTCATTGAAGGGAAGGTCGAAGAGCGCCTGCAATTCGGCGCGGGTCCAGTCGTGGCGGGTCTCAATCATCACCGAACTATGCGAACCGGCTGACCGGCTGTCAACCATCGATGACTAGAATGGTTTACAAGTGGCGAAAAGTCTTGCGTCCCAAGCGCTTGCCCCCGTCGCGTGTCCCCGGTCTTACTAAGCGCCATGTTTCAACATTACTGCATTCTCTGCGAGGGTTTCGCCGTGAATCGCGACCTCTGCGCCGGCTGTCGAGCGGACCTTCCGTGGCTCGGGCCGTGTTGCGCGCGGTGCGCGCGGCCGCTCGCTACCGCGACCGGCGGCGCCTGGTGCGGCCGGTGCCTGCGTCGCCCGACGCCGCAGGCCGCGACGCGGATCGCGCTGCGCTACGCATTCCCGGTCGATCAGCTGCTGCAGAAACTGAAGTTTGGCGGCGCGCTGCCGCCCGGACGGGTGCTTGGAGAACTGCTGGCGCTCAACCTGTCGCGGCGCGAAGGCGCCGCACCGACAACGGGCAACATCGACGCGCTCGTACCGGTACCGCTGCATCCGAGACGCATGCGCGAGCGCGGCTTCAACCAAGCGGTTGAGATCGCACGGCCTGTTGCACGTGCGCTCAGCCTGCCGCTCCTCCTCCACGCCTGCCGCCGCGTCCGCGACACACCGGCGCAAAGCGGCTTGGATGCGCGCGAGCGGCGGCGCAACCCCGTCGGCGCGTTCGCGGCCAACGCTGAAGTAGCCGGCAAACGAGTTGCGATCATCGACGATGTCTACACGAGCGGCAGCACCATCGCGGCCGTCACGCACGCGCTGCTACACGCCGGCGCGACCCGCGTCGAAGCGTGGTGCGTCGCGCGCGGCGGCATCAAAGACTGAATCGCGGGCCGCAGGCCGCCACCAACGGCATCGCGGCGCAAAGGCGCCGCTCCTACAGGTGCCAGCCGCGATCAAAGGTAGTGCAGCAAGAGGCCGGCGAAAATGACGGCGCCAAACCAGTTGTTGTTCATGAACGCACGAAAACACGCAGCCGGTTCGCGGTCCCGTGTGAGCCACTGCTGGTAAACGAACAGACCCGCGCCGACCAGCACCGCGAGTGTGAACCAGCCACCAAGCGCCGCGCGCTGCGCAACGAGCAGCAACCCGAACAGCACCGTTGCCTGCAGCACGCCGAGGATGACCCGGTCCATGTCGCCGAAAAGAATCGCCGTCGATTTCACGCCGATGCGTAAATCATCCGAGCGATCGACCATCGCGTACTGCGTGTCGTACACGGTCGCCCACAGCACGTTCACGATGAACAGCAACCAAGCGACCGGTGGCACCGTGCCTGTTTGCGCCGCGAATGCCATCGGGATCGCCCAGCCGAACGCCATTCCGAGGTACGGCTGCGGCAGCCACGTCCAGCGCTTCATGAATGGATAGCTCGCGGCGAGCGCCGCGCCAACGACCGACAGCAGGATCGTGAGGCGGTTCATGGTGAGCACGAGCAAAAAGGCAATGAGCGCGAGCGCTGCCGCCACCGCGAGCGCCTCGCGTGGGGTAATCGAACCCGCGGCGAGCGGGCGGTCGCGCGTGCGTGAGACGTGCGGGTCGAAATCGCGGTCTGCGTAGTCGTTGATCGCACAGCCCGCGGCACGCATCAGCACGACGCCGGCCACGAACACGACGACGACGCCGACGCGCGGATTACCCTCGCCCGCAATCATCAGCGCCCACAACGTCGGCCACAGTAGTAACAGGATGCCGATCGGGCGGTCGAAGCGCGTGAGTCGAGCGTACTCCCGTAATCGTTGAGCGCTCAGCGCGCGCATGCATCAAGCCCAGGCAGGAAGAACTCGCTGACGAGCAGCGGTTCGCCGTCGAGGCGGAACACGGACCGCCGCCCCCAGGCACCGTCCTCGCATTGCGTGACCTCGATAGGGCCGCGCTTCATCAAAGGGTGCGCGAACAGCGCGTCGCCGAGCGGACGGGTGCCGAGCGCTTCAAGGCCGCGTCCAGCACCGGCAAGCGTCGAAGATGGCAGAATCGAGCGGGCATGAATGCACGGTACCCCATCGCAACAGAGCAGAACCTCGCGAAACCGCGCCGCGGAACCTGCGGCGAGGCCGAGCGTCGTCGCGTCGCCGGCATCGAGCACACCGTCGTGCTCATCGACCACACGCAATTCGAACTCACCGGCACAACCGACCTTCACGCGTTGCGTCAGCGAGCCGACTTCCGCCAGCCAAGTCCAGATCGCAGGGGGCACATGCGGGCGGACCGAGTCGTCGAGCGGGAACCAATGTCCGGGCATGCGGTCATTCTAAACGACAACCCAAATCAGGAGTTGCAATCGACATGATCACGAGACGCGAATACCTGAAGCTGTCGCTCGCGGCTGGCGCCGCGCTCACCACCCTCGGTCCCGCAGCGTTGTTCGCAGAGACACGCTCGCGCGGCTCGTTGATCACCCGCGCGATTCCGTCATCCGGCCAGAAAATCCCGGTCGTCGGACTCGGTAGCTCGGCCACGTTCGCGCAGGTCGCGCGCAGTGAGGACGTAAGCGCACTGCGCGGCGTGTTCTCGGCGATGGTCGAGCACGGCGGCGCGGTGTTCGACACGGCGCCGGCTTACGGCGCTTCCGAGGAAGTGTCGGGCCGCATTGCGAAAGCGCTCGGCCTCACCGACCGCATTTTCTGGGCGACAAAAATGAACGTCGCGCAGGGCCCCGGCGGCAGTGCCGACCCGGACGCCGCCCGTAAGCAACTGCAGACCTCGTTCGAGCGGATCGGCAAGGATCCGGTCGATCTGGTCCAGGTCCATAGTCTTGGCGACATCCCCACCCAGCTGCCGATTCTCAAAGAAGCGAAAGAAGCCGGCAAGTTGCGGTACGTCGGGGTGACTACGACCTCTCCTAGCCAGTACGACCAGCTCATCGACCTGATGCGCCGTGAACGGCTCGACTTCATCGGTATCGATTACGCGGTCGACAATCGCGACGTCGAGGAAACAATCCTGCCGCTCGCGCAGGAGCGCGGCACCGCCGTGATGGTGTACATGCCGTTCGGGCGCACGCGCCTTTGGAACCGTGTACGCGGCATCGACGTGCCCGCTTGGGCCGCAGAATTCGGCGCGGTCACCTGGGCGCAGTTCTTCCTCAAATTCGTGCTGTCGCACCCGGCAGTCACTGTCGTCACGCCGGCGACGAGCAAGGCGACCAACATGATCGACAACATGGGCGCCGCGTACGGCCAACTCCCCGACGAAGCGACGCGCGCGCGCATGATCGCGGTCGTCGACGCGCTCCCCGAGGCGAAGCCGCCTGAACCGACCCATGCGGTCGTATTGCCGGCGGCCGTCCTGGACCGCTATGTCGGTTCATACGAAATGGCGTCCGGCATGACCTTGATCGTGAGCCGCGCAGGCCCAGGACTGGCTGCCGCGCCCGCCGGCCAGCAACAGCGCCCGCTCTCGACGCTGTCCGAGACCCGTTTTGCGGTCCCACAAGGGCCCGCAATCGAGTTCCAGGTCGACGAGGACGGGACGGTGACCGGCGTCGTCCTCGGACAGCCCCCTCAAACGATGCAGGGAACACGCATCACACGACCTTGAGAATGATGCGCGTAATTGGACGATTGTTTGCGGCGGTCATCGTCTGCGTCGCAGTCGCTGCGTGCAGCGACGCGCCGCAGTACGACCCGCTGCCACCCGGCACGGTCGTGCTCGCGTTCGGCGACAGCGTCACCTATGGCACCGGCGCGCGCGCCGGCGAGGACTACCCGACGCACCTTGCGCGGATGACCGGCTGGGAAGTCGTCAACGCGGGCATCCCTGGCGACACCGCGAAGCGTGCGGTCAATAGAATTGACGACGAGCTCGCGCGCGTCCGGCCGTTTGTGGCGATCATCGAACTCGGCGGCAACGACTTCCTGCGCCGGCGGCCGCAGTCGCTCGTGAAAGAGGACTTGCGCGCAATCATTGCCGCGACGCGCGCGGTCGGTGCCATTCCGGTGTTGGTCGCGGTACCCGGCGTCTCCATGTTCGGCGCAGCGACCGGCAGTCTCAGCGATGCACCGATTTACGCGGAGCTCGCGCACGAGGAACGGGTGCTGTTGATCGAGGATGTGTTCGTCGACGTACTGTCCGACGATGCACTGCGTGCGGACCGCATCCATCCGAACGCAGCGGGTTACCGGGAATTCGCGAACGGTGTCGCCGACGCACTCGGCCGCGCGGGGCTGGTCACACGCTAGCGTAGCGTTCGCCGCCACCGTGCCAGCGCCGCACCAAGGGACGCGCCTGCTCCGGATGCTCGGCGAGCAGCAAGTCGGCCGCCTGTTGGACCTTCGGTAGCAAGTCCGCGTCACGAACGAGGTCCGCGATCCGCATATGTGCGAGACCCGTCTGGCGCACGCCAAGTACTTCGCCGGGGCCACGCAAACGCAAGTCCTCAGCGGCGATCGCAAAGCCGTCCTGCGTATCGCGCAGCACGCCGAGACGCGTACGCGCCAGCGCCGAGAGCGGTGCCTTGTACATCAACACGCACGCGCTCTCGAGCGCGCCGCGTCCGACCCGCCCGCGCAATTGATGCAACTGGGCAAGGCCCATGCGCTCGGCATTCTCAATCACCATCAACGTCGCGTTCGGCACGTCGACGCCGACTTCGATTACGGTGGTGGCCACCAGCAGGTCGACTTCGCCGCGCTTGAACGCCTGCATCGCCACATCGCGTTGCGCCGGCTTCAACCGACCGTGCACAAGCGCGATGCGCAGGTCCGGCAACGCGATGGCGAGCTGCTCGGCGGTGTTCGCCGCAGCCTGTGCCTCGAGCACGTCGGACTCGTCGATGAGTGGGCACACCCAATAGGCCTGTCTTCCCGCGCTGCACGCCGCATGCACGCGCGCGACGACCTCATCGCGGCGGCCCTCGGGCACCACCACCGTGCGCACGGGCGCGCGCCCAGGGGGAAGCTCGTCGATCACCGAGCTGTCGAGGTCCGCATAGGCGCTCATCGCGAGCGTGCGCGGGATCGGCGTCGCCGTCATGATCAGCTGGTGCGCCTGCCAACCGGCGTCGCGGCCCTTCTCGCGCAGCGCAAGCCGCTGGTGCACGCCGAACCGGTGCTGCTCATCGACGATGACGAGCGCGAGGCGCGGGAACGACACCTGCTCCGTGAACAACGCGTGCGTGCCGACGACAAGCGGTACTTCTCCGGCGGCGATGCGCGCAAGCAATGCTTCGCGCGCGCGGCCCTTGATACGGCCGGCGAAGAATTCCGGCGCGAGGCCGAGCGGGCGCAACCACTCCTCGAAATTCCGGAAATGCTGCTCGGCGAGCAGTTCGGTCGGCGCCATCAGCACCGCCT
Source organism: uncultured Gammaproteobacteria bacterium (assembly GCA_964402835.1). GTDB lineage: Bacteria > Pseudomonadota > Gammaproteobacteria > Natronospirales > JAIVGZ01 > JAIVGZ01. Next base: position 37,735 of record CAYODZ010000162.1, read on the forward strand.
GGCAACCGCATTCGACCGCGCGCAGCGCGGCCGCGGCGGCGACAACCGTCTTGCCCGAGCCGACGTCACCTTGCACGAGGCGCATCATCGGGCGCGCGCGCTTCAGGTCCGCGAAGATCTCGTCGAGTACCCGTTGCTGAGCGGCCGTCAACTTGAACGGCAAGCCAGTGACGAACGCATCAACGAGCGAGCCCGCGCCCTTCAACACGGGTGCGCGCGATTGCTCGGCGCGCGCACGTAAGAGTCGCAAGCTCAGGTGCTGCGCGAGCAACTCCTCGAACGCGAGCCGACGCTGCGCCGGGTGCGCGCCCTCCAGCATCCGCTCGGTCGGTGCGTCGGGCGGGGGGCGATGGACGTACTGCAGTGCGTCGTGCAGCGCAGGCAGGTGCAGCGTATCGAGGAGCGAGGGAGGCAGGTATTCGGGGAGGTCGACGTCGCCGCGCAGAAGCAACGCGAGCGCTTGGTCGGTGAGTGTGCGCCAGCGTGGCTGCTGCACACCCTCGGTCGACGGATAGATTGGTGTCAGCGAATCGCTGTCTGCGACGACGGCATCGTCCGCGATGACGCGGTATTCGGGATGCACCATTTCGAGCGAGTGCGGACCCCGCCGGACTTCGCCGAAGACGCGGACGCGCGCACCGCGCGGCAGGCCACGTTGCTGCGCCCCGCTGAAATGGAAGAACCGCAACAGCAAACTACCGGTCCCGTCGCTGATGCGCACGAGCAGCGCGCGTCGGCGACGGAACGTGACTTCGGCGAGTTCGACGGTACCGTCGACGACGACGTGTTCGCCGGGACGCATTGCGCCGATCGCGGAAACACGCGTGCGGTCTTCGTAGCGGACCGGCAGATGAAACAACAGATCCTGGATGCTCTCGACGCCGAGCCGCGCGAGCTTCTCAGCGACTGCTGGCCCGACCCCGCGAAGGCTCGCGACCGGCACCTCGGCGGCGTCGGTCATGCGTCAGCCCCGTGGCAGCACCATCACCGCGTCGACTTCGACCTGAGCGCCTTTCGGCAATGCGGATACGCCGACCGCCGCGCGCGCCGGATACGGCTGTGTGAAATGCTTGGCCATGATTTCGTTGACCCTCGCGAAGTTCCCGAGGTCCGTGAGGTACACGTTCAACTTCACGATGTCCTTCAACGAGCCGCCGGCTGCGGTCGCGACTGCGTCGAGGTTGTCGAACACGCGACGAATCTGGATGTCGATTGAGCCGCCGACGAGTTCCATCGTCTTCGGGTCGAGCGGAATCTGGCCGGACAGGTAAACAGTGTCGCCGGCGCGAACCGCCTGCGAGTACGTTCCGATCGCCGCTGGCGCTTTATCCGTCTGAATTATTTTTTTCATCGCTACCCCCGTGTTCTTTGGATCTTCAGCACCGAAGGCAGGTGCCGAATCCTACGCATTATATTCGCGAGGTGCTTACGGTCGCGGACTTCAAGCAGGAATACCATCGTCGCGGTCTGGTCGTCGTGCTCGTTGACCTGCACGCGCTCGATGTTCGAGCCGAAATCCGCGATTTCTGCCGCGACCGTCGCGAGTACGCCGCGCTGGTTCGCGGTGTCGATGCGGATCTCGACCGGGAAGGTGCGGTCGATGTCCGTGTCCCATTGCACCTGCACCCACTTGTCGGGCTGCTTGCGGAATTCGGCAACAGCGGGGCAGTCGTCGTGGTGGATCACGATGCCCTTCCCCGACGACAGGAAGCCGAGAATCGGGTCGCCGGGAATCGGGCGGCAACAGCCCGGGAAGCTCACGACCATGCCCTCGGTGCCGCGGATCGATAACGGCCCGGTCGCACGGCTCGCGGCGCCGTCGCTGCCTTCGGTCACAGGGACGAGTCGGCGCGCGACAAGCGCGGCGCTGCGTTCGCCGAGCCCGATGGCCTCGAGCAACTGCTCGACCGTGTCCATGCGCAGCGACTGCAGCGTCTCGTCGAGCAGCGCGGGCGGGACTTTGTCGAACTTGATCTGATAGTCGGCGAGCGCACGGTCGAGCAGCCGCCCGCCGAGTAGTACCGCCTCGTCGCCGTGCAGTTGCTTCAGGAAGTTACGAACGTTCGCGCGCGCCTTTGCGGTAACCACGAAGTCGAGCCACTGCGGGTTTGGACGTGCGAGCGTGTTCGTAATGATCTCGACCGTCTGCCCGTTCACGAGTTGCGTGCGTAGCGGGACCAGGCGACGGTCAATTTTCGCCGCGACGCAGGTGTTGCCGACGTCGCTGTGCACCGCGTACGCGAAATCGACCGCGGTCGCACCGCGCGGCAGCCGGCGGATGTCGCCCTGCGGCGTGAACACGTAAACCTCGTCCGGGAACAGGTCGACGCGCACGCTCTCCAGGAACTCCTGTGAAGTCCCCGCGCCCTTCTGCATTTCCATAAGGTTCTTCAGCCATTCGCGCGCGCGGAGCTGCGGCGCGTGCGCGAGCTCGTCGCCTTCCTTGTACTGCCAGTGCGCGGCGATGCCGGCTTCCGCGACGCGATCCATGTCGGTCGTGCGGATCTGCACTTCGAGCGGCAGACCCTGGGGGCCGAGCATCGTGGTGTGCAACGCTTGGTAGCCGTTCGACTTCGGGATTGCGATGTAGTCCTTGAAGCGGCCTGGGACCGGCTTGTAAGTCCCGTGCACGAGGCCGAGTGCGCGGTAACAGGTGTCAACGCGATCGACGACGAGCCGGAAACCGAACACGTCCAGCACTTCCTCGAACGCGAGGTTCTTCACACGCATCTTCTCGTACAGCGACCACATGTGTTTCTCGCGGCCCAGCACCTGCGCGTCGATGCCTTCCTGCTTCAGCGTTTTCTTCAGGGTCGAGCTGACCTTGCGCAGCACTTCCTTCTGGTGGCCGCGCGCACGCTTCACCGCGCGCTGCAAGACCTTGTAGCGCACCGGATACATCGAGCGGAAACACAGGTCCTCCAACTCGACGCGCACCTGGTGCATACCGAGGCGATGCGCGATTGGCGCGTAGATGTCGAGCGTTTCGCGCGCGATGCGCCGACGTTTCGGCGGCGGCATCACGCCGAGCGTGCGCATGTTGTGCAAGCGGTCTGCGAGCTTGATCAGGATCACACGCAGGTCCTGCGTCATCGCGAGGACCATCTTGCGGAAGTTCTCGGCCTGCGCCTCGGCCTTGTCGCGGAACTTTATTTGCGTGAGCTTGCTGACGCCATCAACGAGCTGCGCGACTTCGTCGCCGAACTCCTCGGCGACCTGCTCTTTCGCGGTCGGTGTGTCTTCGATGACGTCATGCAGGATCGCCGCGATGATGCTGCGGTGATCCATGTGCAGTTCAGCGAGGATGCCGGCGACGGCAATCGGATGGGAAATGTACGGCTCGCCCGACAGCCGTTGCTGGCCTTCGTGAGCCTGCGCGCCGAACAGGTACGCGCGGTGGACTTCCTCAACCTGTGCCGGCGTGAGGTAAGTCGACAGCTTCGTGAGCAGGTCGTTCTCGCCAAGCGAGCGCCAGCCCGCGAAGCGAATCATCCTGCCGAGTTTTGAGGAAGTGGCGGACATGGCGTTTCGAGCCCGCCGTGGCGTGATCAGTCGTCCGTCGAGTCGTCGTCGAGTTGTGCTGCCGGCTTCGGCGCATCCTCGTCGTCGTCATCGTCGGCGACCATCTGTCGCGCGAACTCTGCGGCGAGCTCGGCCGTAAGGTCGAGGCCGGCGTCCGCGGCGGGCTGCTCTTGGACAGACGGACCATCCTGCTCGCTCAGAACGTCACGGCCGACTAGGCCTTCGGCGACTTCGCGCAACGCGAGCACCGTCGGCTTGTCGTTTTCCCACGGCAGGTGTGCCTCGGCGCCGCGACTTAGTTGGCGGGCGCGCTTGGTGGCGACAAGTACGAGCTGGAAACGGTTGTCGACGTTTTCCAGACAATCTTCCACGGTAATACGGGCCATCTTGGTGTTTCTCTCAATCGGTGATGCGGCTGCGAATCTTAACCCGCAAGCAGTCCCGCGACCAGCCCCGGCAGGTCTGGCCGCCCGCGATGGCTGGTCTCGCCCTCGCCCGCGAGGATACGCTCCAAGGCCTCCAGCGCGAGATCGAACCGATCATTGACGACGACGAAATCGAACTCGTCCCAGTGGGCGATATCAGCGGCGGCGTCGCGCAGCCGCCGTGCAATCACCTCGTCCGAGTCCTGGGCGCGCGTGCGCAGCCGCCGCTCAAGCTCGGCCCGCGAGGGCGGCAGGATGAATATTCCCGTGCAATCGGGCATGCGTGAGCGCACCTGGCGCGCGCCCTGCCAGTCGATTTCGAGAATCACATCGTGACCGGCACTGCGCAGCGATTCGACCGCCGCGCGAGTCGTCCCGTACCAATTATCGAAGACCTGCGCGTGTTCCAAGAATGCGTCTGCATCGACCATCGCCTTGAATTCGTCATTGTTTACAAAGTGGTAGTCGACGCCATCAACTTCCAATGGCCGTTTCGAACGCGTGGTGGTCGACACGGAGAAGCGCCGATTCTTGTCCCCCGCGAGCAGCGCCTTGACGAGGCTGGTCTTGCCCGCGCCGGACGGCGCGGCGATCACGAACAAACGGCCGGGCTTATTCAAGGTTCTGGACCTGCTCGCGGATCTGCTCGATCAGCACTTTCAGGTCGACCGCCGCCCGCGTGGTTTCCGCGTCCTGCGCCTTCGAGCCGAGCGTATTGGCCTCGCGATTGAACTCCTGGAGGAGAAAATCGAGCCTTCGCCCGACGGGCTCGTCGCGCCCGAGAACCGCATTCAATTCGCCCACGTGCGCGTCGAGCCGGTCGAGTTCTTCAGCCACATCGAGTCGTTGCGCGAGGATCACCAACTCCTGCTCCAGCCGCGCTGGGTCCGGCGTGGCGCCGAGCTCGGCGATTCGCGTGAGCAACTTGTCGCGCAGCCGCGCATGAACCTCGGGGAGCCGCGCGCGTACGCCTGAGACCAACGCGCCAATTTCGGTGCCCTTCGCTCGGATGACGGCCGCGATGTGTGTTCCCTCTCGCTCACGACCCGCGACGAGGTCGGCGAGTGCGGTTTCGAGCAACGCCAGCGCCGCGGCGTGCAGCGGCGTGAGGTCGCGCTCGGCTTCACGCAACACGCCAGGCCAGCGCAATAAGTCCAACGGATTCAACGCCCCCGAGTCGCCGACCCGGCGCGCAACAGTGTCCGCGGCGTCAATAAGCTGCCCGAGCAGACCGTCGTCCAGCGTGAGCGCTGGGGGGCGGCTCTCACGGCGACGGACGTGCAGGGTGAGGTCGACTTTGCCGCGTTTCACGCAGGCGCCGGTCATTTCTCGGATCCGGGGTTCGAGCGCGCGGCATTCCTCAGGCAGGCGCAGCGACAGGTCCAAATGCCGGTGATTGACCGTCCTCGCCTCCCACGATAGCGTGCCGAACTCAGTGTCGGCTTCCGCTCGTGCGAAGCCAGTCATGGACAGGGTCATAACGGGTAAGTTTAAATCACCGGACATGGAGACCGAAACCAGCATCGTTTCACGCATTGGAAACCGCGAGAGTAACCAGGATCGTGCCGCGGTCTCCACCAAGCACGGCGCCACGCTGCTGGTCGTCGCTGACGGCATGGGCGGCCACTCGGATGGCGCAGCGGCGGCTCAGGCCGCTGTTGACGCCGTCGAGGGCGCGTTCAACGGGCGCGGCGATCCTGCTGAATTCCTCATCGCTGCAATGCAGGCCGCGCATACTGCGGCGGTCGCGCTCGGAAAGGGCATCGCGATCGAGCTACGGCCGCGCACGACCTGCGTCGCCGCAGTCGTCACGAAGGGCAAAGCCTGGTGGGCGCACGTTGGCGACAGCCGCGCCTATCTCGTGCGCGCCGGGTCGACTGAATTACGCACACGCGATCACAGTCACGTCGAAGCGCTGATTCAAGCCGGCGAAATCAGCGAAGCCGAGAGCCGGCGTCATCCGATGCGAAATCTCGTCGACCGCTGCATCGGCGGTGAACCCGAACCGGTCGAAGTCGATGTACACGGCCCCGTGGAACTCGAGACAGATGATTTGTTGATCCTTTGCAGCGACGGCTTCTGGGACGGCCTCAGAATCAGCGCGGCAGCGCCGCTGCTGCTCGAAGCGCCGTCGCTGGAGCTCGCGCTCGAATCACTCGCGGACGACGCTTGTGCGGCGGCCGCGCCTTACGCAGACAATGCCACCGCCGCTGCGCTCCGCGTGCGCGGCTGACAACCGGAGAAAAAATGCGACCAAGTAACAGGGCGCCGGACGAACTCCGTCCGGTGAAAATGACCCGCGGGTACACAAAACACGCGGAAGGTTCGGTCCTCGTCGAGTTCGGCGAGACGCGCGTGCTGTGCACCGCGTCGGTCGAGGCCCGCACGCCCGGCTTCCTGCGCGGCACGGGTCAGGGTTGGGTTACCGCGGAGTATGGAATGCTTCCGCGCGCGACCAACACGCGCAACGACCGCGAAGCATCGCGCGGAAAACAGGGTGGCCGCACACTCGAAATACAGCGGCTGATCGGCCGCTCGTTACGCGCGGTCGTCGACCGGTCGGCGCTCGGCGAGAACATGATTACGCTGGACTGTGACGTGCTACAGGCGGACGGTGGCACGCGCACCGCTGCGATTACTGGCGCGTACGTCGCACTCGTGGACGCGATCGCTGCAATGCGGGCGCGCAAGTTGATTACCTCGGACCCGCTACATGGCGCGGTGGCCGCGGTGTCGGTCGGCATCTATCGAGGCGAGCCGGTGCTCGATCTCGACTATGCCGAGGACAGTGAGGCGGAGACGGATATGAACGTCGTCATGAACGACGCGGGTGGCTTCATCGAAATTCAAGGCACAGCCGAGGGCCACGCGTTCCGGCGCGACGAACTCGACCGTCTGCTCGCGCTCGCGGGGGACGGCATCGCAACGCTGATTGAGGCGCAGCGCGCCGCACTTGCATGAGCCGCATCGTGCTCGCGAGCGGCAACGCGAAGAAGCTGAGGGAAATGTCCGCCGTCCTCGGCGACCTTGGCGTCGACGTCGTCCCGCAATCAGAGTTTGGCGTCGCGGATGCGATTGAGGATGGCGAGACCTTCGTGGCGAACGCGCTGATCAAGGCACGGCATGCGGCGCGTGCGACCGGTTTGCCTGCGGTCGCGGACGATTCCGGCTTGTGCGTCGACGCGCTAGACGGCGCACCCGGCGTGTACTCGGCGCGCTACGCAGGCGAAGGCGCCGGCGATGCCGCGAACAACGCAAAGCTCTTGCAGGCGCTCGACGGCCTCACGAACCGCAATGCGCATTACGTGTGCGTGATCGCTTTCGTACGCGATGCGGACGACGACGCACCGATTGTGTGTGAGGGGCGCTGGCACGGCGCGATTGGCACCGCGCCCGAGGGCGACGGCGGCTTTGGCTACGACCCGCTGTTCGTCGTGCCGACGCACGGCTGCACCGCCGCGCAGCTCGAGTACGCCGAGAAGAACCGCCTCTCGCACCGCGGCCAAGCCCTCGCCGAGTTCAAGCGCCGCTTCACTCCATAGCTTCGATTTCGGTGGCGGCCTGCTGCGACGGCCGGACCGAGAACTCGCCGCTGGCCGGCAGAGGCCGTCGAACCTTGGCAGCTGTAGGAGCGGCACCTTTGTGCCGCGATTGGTCGGGCCACCGACGCGCGAATACGGCGACGGGCACCTCGCGAAGCGAGATGGAAGTCCCTTTTGGGGGACTTCCCACGAGCCGAGCGAGCCCTGTGCCCGGCGCCGAAGTACCGCCGTGGGATAATCGCGGGATGCCAACGCTCCCACTCACGCTGTACGTCCACCTACCGTGGTGCATCCGCAAATGCCCGTACTGTGACTTCAACTCGCACGCGCTGACCGGCGACCTGCCCGAACACACGTATATCCCGTCATTGCTCGCGGACCTCGACGCCGAAGCGGCGCGCGCGGCGGGCCGGCCCGTGCATGCGATTTTCTTCGGCGGCGGCACGCCGAGCCTGTTCTCGGCGAAGGCCATCGGTGCGGTGCTCGACCGCGCCGCCGACCGCCTCGCCCTCATCGACGACTGCGAAATCACGCTGGAGGCGAATCCAGGTGCGTCCGAGTACGCGCGCTTCGCGGGCTTCCGTACGGCGGGTGTGAATCGCCTTTCGATCGGCGTGCAGTCATTCGACGACGCCATGCTCGCGGCGCTGGGCCGCATCCATGACAGCGCCGACGCGGACCGCGCAATTGACGCGGCTAAGCGAGCAGGCTTCGATCGAATCAACCTCGACTTGATGCACGGCCTCCCGGGTCAGACACCGGCAGGCGCCGCGGCCGACCTTGCGCGGGCCTTGGCGTACGACACCGGCCATCAGTCCTGGTATCAGCTGACCCTCGAGCCGAACACCGCGTTTCACCGTGCGCCGCCCGCGCTTCCGGATCACGATGCGCTCGCGGCGATTCAGGATGCGGGTACGGCACGGCTTGTCGCCGCCGGGTATGCGCAGTACGAGGTGTCCGCATGGGCGCGGCCGGGTGAGGAAAGCCGCCACAACCTCAACTACTGGCGTTTTGGCGATTACCTCGGTGTCGGCGCCGGCGCCCACGGCAAGTTCACTGGCGTGGACGGTCGTGTCATCCGACGGTGGAAGTTGCGTCACCCGCGCGCGTGGCTCGACCCGGCTGCGCCAAAAAACGACGGCGAGCAGATCATCGACGCGCAGACATTGCGCTTTGAGTTCATGCTGAATGCACTACGATTGCGCGATGGGTTTGAGGAATCGCTATTTCACGACCGCACCGGCCTCGAATTGCGACCCGAAGAATCGCCGTGGCGGGAGGCGCAAGCGCGCGGGCTGCTCGAACAGGTCAACCACCGATGGCGCGCGACCGATCTCGGCTGGCGATTTCTCGATGACCTGCAAACGCTGTTCCTGCCTACCCAAACTCAGGGAAATACCCTAGTCTGACCGGCACTTGCATCATCTCAGGTGATTTCCTTTATACACAACGCAGCAAAGTCGAGACACAATCCAAGCGGGCGCGTTGCGTGATCGCAACAGATTCTACCGCTCGACAGTAACGCATTGTATTTACGGGATAAAAAATCGTGTCTATGTTTTGCTCGTTCTAACACAATTGACACGCCGACGCGGACTTAGCGCACCTTCGCAGGGACTGTCCACAGAGATATCCACAGAAAATGTGGATAAAGCGGAACCTTGTGGCTAGGCAGGCACTTAGCTGTTATTCGTTAGAATGCGCCTTATAGAAAAGCGGTAACTTGCCCAGTTGCTTCCCGGGGGCGCGGACCGTATCATACGCGGCTCTTTTCGAGGTGGTGAAACATGAAGGCCGACATTCATCCGGGGTACAAACAAATCAACGTGACCTGCAGCTGTGGCGAGGCATTTGTCACTCGCTCGACGCTCGGTCAGGACCTGCAGATCGAGGTGTGCTCCCAGTGCCACCCGTTCTATACGGGCAAGCAGAAAATCGTGGACACGGGCGGTCGCGTCGACAAGTTCCGCCGCCGTTACGGCGCGGGTGCGAAAAGCGCCTGATGCCGTCAGGCACAACCGTGTTGCACGCGACAGGCGCCTTCGGGCGCCTGTTCGCGTTATGGCTCCTTGGTTGTGCCGCGGCATTTGCCGACCCGTGCGTGGCGCCCGCCGACGCCGACCCAGTGGAGGTTCGGCGAGTCGTGGATGGCGACACGCTGCTACTCGAGGACGGACGACGCGTGCGCATGGTTGGCCTCGATGCACCTGAACTCGGACGCAACGGCGTTGCACATGCGCCGCTCGCGCTCGATGCACGTGCCCATCTCGACACGCTGGTCGGCCTCGCTGACGGTCGGCTTCTGCTCAGCGGCGATGCGCTCGACCGATACGGACGCGTGCTCGCGGTCGCCTACAGCGAGCGACACGGCGATCTCGCGGCGCATCTGATTCGGAATGGCCTTGCGTTCGCCGCACCGGTACCGCCTAACCTGACGGGGTTACAATGCCAACAGACCGCCGAACGCATCGCGCGCACTGCCCGCCTGGGGCTTTGGCGCAACGGCGGCGCGCCGATCGATGCGGCGCAACTCGATGAAACGGGCTTCGCGATTGTCCGCGGCGTGAGTGGCGAATGGGCGGAGCGCCGTAACGATCGTCTCCTGTCATTCCCGGGCGGCTTCGTGGTCCGCGTGCGAAATGCCGATGCTGAGCGTTGGTTTGCCGGCGTCGATTTCGAACGCTACGCACGCACGCGGATTGAGGTGCGCGGGTGGGTCCACCCGTGGGGCCGCGATGGCCGCGCGGTAACCGTCCAGCATCCGGCCGCGATTGAAGTGGTCGCCGACTGACCTATAATCAATTTTTTGCATTGCTGAAGGGAGTTTCCGCGCGTGAGCGAAAAGCGATTCGTGTTGACCAATCCGGCCGACGGCAAGAACGTCGACCTGCCGCTCCGCGAAGGTACCGTGGGCCCCGCCGCTGTTGAGATCGGCGCGCTCTATCGCCAGCAAGGCATTTTCACCTACGACCCCGGCTTTGTCTCAACCGCGAGCTGTTCGAGCTCGATTACTTACATCGACGGGGAAGAGGGCATCCTGCTGTATCGCGGCTACCCGGTCGAGCAACTCGCAGAGAAAAGCTCCTTCATCGAGGTCACTTACCTGCTGCTGAATGGCGAACTACCAACCCAGCAACAACTCGCCGAATTCACGCACACCATTCAGTACCACACGATGATCAAAGAGACGCTGAAGTACTTCTTCCGCGGCTTCCATCACGATGCGCACCCGATGGCGATGCTGTCGTCGGTGGTGAGCTCGCTGTCGGCGTTCTACCATGACACCACGGACATCTACGATCCCGTCGACCGCGACCTGTTCGCGTACCGCATCATCGCGAAAATGCCGACCATCGCCGCGGCCGCTTACAAGCACAACGTCGGCCAGCCGTTCATCTATCCGCGCAACGACCTCGATTACTGCAGTAACTTGCTGCACATGTTCTTCTCGGTCCCTGCCGAGTCGTACCAAATCGACCCAGTGGCTGCGGAAGCGCTAGACCTCCTGTTCATCCTCCACGCGGACCACGAGCAGAATGCTTCTACTTCGACCGTGCGGCTCGCCGGCAGCTCTGGCACGAATCCGTACGCGGCGATCGCGGCCGGCATCTCGACGCTATGGGGGCCCGCGCACGGCGGCGCGAACGAGGCAGTCCTCGAAATGCTCGACGAGATTGGCTCGGTGAAGAACATCGAAAAATTCATCGCGCGCGCTAAAGACAAGAACGATTCGTTCCGTCTGATGGGCTTTGGCCACCGCGTGTACAAGAACTACGATCCACGCGCGAAGATCATCCGGACGATGTGCTACAAGGTGCTCGAGAAGCTCGGCAAACAGGACGATCCGCTGCTGGAACTCGCACTGCGCCTCGAAGAAATCGCGCTGAAGGATGACTACTTCGTCGAAAAGAAGCTGTACCCGAACGTCGACTTCTACTCGGGCATCATCTACAAGGCGCTCGGCATCCCGACGAACATGTTCACGGTGATGTTCGCGATTGCGCGCTGCGTCGGCTGGGTCGCTCACTGGCGCGAGATGCTGTCCGATCCCGAAATGCGCATCGGCCGTCCGCGCCAGATCTACACCGGCGCTGCTGCACGCGACTACACGGCGATCACCAAGCGCTGAGGCGCTGCCCCAGAATCGCGGCGGAAGGCGCCGCTCCTACAATTGGTGGCCCAACATCGCTGTAACTTCCCTGAGGCTCGCCCTGGGCATCGGCCGCCCATCAACCGCGCTCAGCGGCGCCTGCCTGAGTTCCACCGTCGGAAAAATCGTCGCTTCCACGCGCACGTCGCCGGCAACGAACCGCAACGCTGGATAGTCGACGGCACGCCCGTCGCCGTGCTTCACGCGATGGTTCGCCTCTTCGTAGGGGATGCCGGTCCCCATCAGAAACACCACCACGCGCTCGGGCGCATCGCTAAACAAATGCAGCGTGACCGGCGACTCCGGGCTCGCCGTGCCGCGTAGCACGGGACCGACGAGGCGGGGGTCAAACTCGCTGAACAGCGTCATGGCCTCCACCGCCGCTTCGCGAAGGTGCAGTAACCCACGCTCGAAGCCCTCGCCGCCGAACAATCGTTGGTGCGCCTCAAGCGCTTCGTCGATTTCTCGGTTCGTCGGCATCGAGTGGCCACCGGGTGCGGCCCCGAGCCGGGTCGCCGCCTTACGCTTCGCGGTGAGAAAATCGCGCACACCCTCTTCGGCCATGATGCGGGCCGCTTCCTGCGCGATGGTCTGACGCAGCGCGGTGCTGCGGATTGTCGGTTGGCGTCGCGTCAAAACAGGATGTCTTCGTCGCGTTCGCGGTCCTCGCTGCGATCGGCGGCCCGTGTCTCGGCCTCAAGCCGCTCGAGGTCCTGGGCGCGGAAATACTCGAAGATTGCCGCGGCGTCACCATTGGTTGCCAGCAACCCGGTCTCCGCGGAGATTCTCGCCGTCACGAGGCCGGGTGGCTGCACTTGCGGCGTCTCCGGCGCGCCGTCGGTCGCAACACGCATGTAGTCAATCCACATCGGCAGCGCTGCGCGGCCGCCGTATTCATTCACGCCCATCGGTTGCGGGGTGTCGTATCCCACCCATGCAATTGCGACGACACCCCCGCCATACCCGGCGAACCACGCATCGGTATGGTCATTCGTCGACCCCGTCTTTCCCGCGAGGTCGTTGCGTCCGAGCACGCGCGCCGCGCGCCCGGTTCCGCGACTCACAACGTCGCGCAACATGTCGTCAGTGAGGAACGCGTTGTCGGCGCTGATGGCACGATCAGCGGGGATTGTTGCCGCCTCTTCGGCCTCGACGAGCACGAAGGGTTCCAGTTCCGGCGCCGGCTCGAGGACAGCCGCTTCTTCTTCCGGCGCGGCCTCGCACTCTGGGCAGGCCGTCAGCGGCCGATGCTCGTAAAGCACGACGCCGTCCTGATCCTCGATGCGGGCAACGAGCCAAGGCTCGACCTTGAAGCCGCCGTTCGCGAACACCGAATACGCAGTCGCCATTTCGAGCGGACTGAATACGGCGGAGCCGAGTGCGAGCGATAGGTCGCGCGGCATACGGTCGCGCGGAAAGCCGAATTTTTGCAAGTGGCTGATTGCGGTGCCAACACCGATGGACCGTAGGACGCGGATCGATACGAGGTTGCGCGAGTAGGTGAGCGCTTCGCGCAGTCGCGTTGGCCCGTAGAACCGGCCGCTATCATTGCTCGGCCGCCAATCGCGCTCGAGCGCCTCATCTTCCTCAAAAACGACCGGCGCATCGTTAACAACGGTCGCGGCTGTGAACCCGCGCTCAAGGGCCGCCGAGTAGATGAACGGTTTCAACGAAGAGCCGGGTTGTCGAGTGGCCTGCGAGGCGCGATTGTACTGACTGACGTAGAAATCGTACCCGCCGATGAGCGCGAGCATCGCGCCGTTTTTCGCATCGAGTGAAACGAGCGCCGCTTGCGCTTGAGGCAGCTGCGCAAGGCGCCAACCCGAGTCACCGCCCGCGTCGAGCATGAACACGACGTCGCCAACCGAGACGACATCCGATGCCGTCGTGGGGGGTGGCCCTGCGCTTGCGTCACCGGCGGGTCGCGCCCACTCGAGCGATGGCCACGGCAGGTCCTGATAACGACCACCGCCGAGATAGGCGCGCGCGCTCTGCTCAGCGACAGCGACAATCAGCGCGGGAATCAACAAGCCTGGTGCGCGCATCTCGACCAAAACTTCGTCCCAAGCGGCTTCGTCGATTTCCTCGCCAAGTTCGACCGTTCGAATCGGCCCGCGATAGCCGTGTCGAAAGTCGTAATCGTGGAGTGCCTGACGAAGGGCGCGGTTTGCCGCCGCCTGGTAATCGGCGTCAACCGTCGTGTAAACCCGCAACCCGCGCGTGTACGCGTCGGCCCCGTAGCGCCCAAGCATGTCTGAGCGCACCATCTCGGCGACGTACGGCGCCTCGATTTCTGCGCCCGCCGTATGCAAACGCGCCTCGAGCGGCTCCGCGAGCGCCGCGGTGTACTCCGCATCGGAAATCCACTCGAGGTGGCGAAGGCGCCCAAGGACATAGGCGCGCCGCTCGAGTAACCGTGGCGTGTTGTTGACCGGATTCGTCGCTGACGGGCGCTGGGCCGTCGCGGCAAGCGCCGCGGCCTGCGCAATGGTCAGCTCATCGACATCGGCATCGAAGTAGGTTCGCGCGGCAGCTGCGACGCCATAAGCGCGATTGCCGAGGAAAATCTTATTCAGGTATAGCGTCAGAATTTCCTGCTTGTTGAGCTGCCGCTCGATACGGAATGCAAGGAAGATCTCTCGGATCTTGCGGATATAGGTCTTCTCACGCGTCAGAAAGAATTCGCGCGTCAGCTGCATGGTGATTGTGCCGCCGCCTTGACTCCGATCGCCCGTCAGTAGATGGTTTATGCCGGCCCGCAGCAAACCTTGGTAATCGACGCCTGGGTGCTGGAAAAAGCGGTCATCTTCGGCGGCCAGGAACGCATCGATCACGCGCTGTGGGACCTCATCCCAGTCCAACGGGCGGCGCTTTTGGTCGCCGAACTCGGCAATGAGGCGTCCGTCCCGCGTGAACACCCGCATCGGTTCTTGGAGTTGAACGTCCTTGAGGACCTCAACGGACGGCAGGCTTGGGGCCACATATAGATACGCGCCAAGGACCGTGAGCAGGCCAAGCACGCCCATGGCCAGTAGGCCGGCTAGTGCCAGAGTCCAGGGACGGCGGGGAAATTTCATCGCGCGCATTATCCTGCTAAATATTTGATTTAGCCAACTCGTGGTATATAGTTGGTCCGGGGTCTTAAAGCGCCTACACACAAATGGCTTCCAAGGTGCGGGTAGAGAACGAAAAAT
>CAYODZ010000163.1:0-43811 GCA_964402835.1 uncultured Gammaproteobacteria bacterium
CGACGCGCCCGCAGCGCCGCTCGCCATCCATTTGATGCGATTCGACGGGGAGCAGGTACACGAGGACGGACCGATCGCCCTCGACGACGTCGCGGGTGCGCTTGAGCGCGATGGACTCAAGTGGTTTGACTTCCGCGGGGAGATCACCGTTTCTGCGCTGGCAGAACTCGGCCAGACGTGCGGACTCCATCCGCTCGCACTCGAGGACGTGTTGCACCGGGGACAGCGTGCGAAGGTCGACGATTACGGCTCCCATCTTGCAATCATCCTGAGCCTGCCACGCTGGACCGGCCGTATCCTGTCGGTCGAGCAAGTCAGCCTGTTTTTGGCGCCGGGCCTCGTCATCAGCCTTCATGATGGACACTCTGACCTGTTCGCGCCGGTGTACGAACGGATCCGCACGAGCCCGAATGGGCGAATCCGCTCGTCCGGCGCGGACTACGTACTTTATGCGCTGGTCGATCTCGTGGTCGATTCCGGTTTCCCCGTCCTCGAGGACTACGCGGAGGAGCTCGGGCTGCTCGAGGAAGAGGTCATCCGCGAGCCGCATACCCAGGACCTGACCGACCGTATCCATGAAACCCGACGCGAACTCATGTTCTTCCGTCGGGCATTGTGGTCCCAGCGCGACGCGACCGCGGCCTTGTTGCGCCCCGACCTCGAGCTCGTCTCCAAGTCGAGCCGTCTATATCTACGCGATTGCCATGACCATGCGATTCAGATACTCGAACTCGCCGAGAGCTATCGCGACATGGCGGGTGCACTGTTCGACCTGCAGCTCAATGCGATGAGCCGTCGGACCAATGAAATCATGCGTGTGCTGACCATCATCGCGACGATTTTCATCCCGCTGACCTTCATTGCGGGCATCTACGGCATGAACTTCGATCCCGACGCCGGTCCATGGAGCATGCCGGAGTTGAAGATGCCGTTCGGATACGTCGGCGTGATGGGGCTGATGGCCGCGATATTGTTCGGTATGCTGATTTACTTCAAGCGCAAGGATTGGCTCTGACGGAGGGACGATAAATGGACTATGTCATCACGAACGGCAGCTATTTCGTCGGCTGGGGTACGCTCTCGTTGATCAACGCGGGGCTGGCTCAGAGCAAGGGGCGCAGCGGCCTCATCTGGTGGCTCATCTCACTGCTGCTCGGCCCGATCGCAACTTTTCTTATCGTGATACTTGAACGCGTCAGGCCACAGGCCTAAAGGAGAACCCATGGCACTCGATCGACTTAATCTGGTCGCCGCGTTGGTTTACGGCGCGCTGGGGATGCTGCTTGGGATATTCATGGCGGTGACGAACAATCACGCGCAACACGTCACGCATGCGCATCTGCTGCTGGTCGGCTTCGTGGTGTCGTTCATCTACGCCGTGGTCTACCGACTTTGGCTCAGTGAAGCGCGCGGGTTCGTCCCGGTCGCCCAGACGGCGGTCCATCACGTGGGTGCAGTCGGTATGGTCACGGGTCTGTTCCTCCTCTACAGCGGGCGCGTCACCCCGGCGACGCTTGAGCCGCTGATGGCCGGATCGTCACTCGCGGTGTTGGCGGGGTTGCTGCTGATGTTGTTCCTGACGTTGAAGTCACGCGCTCAGGTGCCGGCGTCGGAACGCTCGGTCGATACGGCCCGTATATGACGCGGGTGCTCACCGTAGTGCTCGCCGGCGCATTGGTAGGCTGTGCGACGTCTGATTTCGGGCCGGGCACGGTGTTGCGTCGGGCGGCCGAGGCACCGGAGGCGTTCGTCGCCGATGAGCCGGCGAAGCTATTCACTTGCCTGAGCCCGCTGCGAGACGCGCGTAACGGGGTTCGGTTGACGCTGGTACGGTCGTCGGACGGCGAGGGCGATTATGCCGTCGAGGGGTCGCGCTACGGCGTCGGCCGCGATGAGCTTCTGCGCGTCGACTGCGGTACCGGCGCCCCGATTGGAATTGTTCGTAGATAGGGAATGCACATGAATAAATGGTTACTGGTGGTGGTCATGGCGGGCGCGCTCGCGGCGTGTGGCGGCAATAGCGGCGATGGCGTCGCGACGACCGCGAAGGTTACTCCGATCGAGGATGACCCACACTCGTACGGCAATCCGAACGAAGTACGCGTCACACACGTCGCGCTCGACCTCGACGTCGATTTTGAGGCGCGGGCGTTGCGCGGTCGCGCGACGCTGGACCTCGAGGTCGCCGACGGTGCCGACGCCCTGATCCTCGATACCCGCGACCTCGATGTCACGTCAATTACGGATGCCGACGGCGCCGCGCTCGAGTACGCGCTCGGCGAGTCAGATTCAGATCTCGGCACGCCGCTGACCATTACGCTCGGTGACGGGACGAACCAAGTTCGTATCGATTACGCGACGAGTCCGAGCGCGACGGCGCTGCAGTGGTTGCCCGCACATCAAACGCTCGGGGGCGAGCGTCCGTTCCTGTTCAGCCAGGGCCAGGCGATCCACACGCGGAGTTGGATACCGCTGCAGGACTCACCCGGTGTTCGCGTCACCTACTCAGCGACGATTCGCGTGCCGGAAGGCATGCGCGTCGTGATGAGCGCCGAGAACGACCCCGTCGCCGCGCTCGATGGTGAATTTCAGTTTGATATGCCGCAGGCGGTGCCCCCTTACTTGATTGCCATCGGCGTCGGCGACCTCGCATTCGAAGCGATGAGCCATCGGACCGGCGTCTATGCCGAGGCTGCGCTCGTCGCCGCGGCGGCTGATGAGTTCGCGGACACCGAGCGCATGACCGAAGTCGCCGAGACGCTGTATGGACCGTACCGCTGGGATCGCTACGATCTATTGATTCTGCCGCCCAGTTTCCCGTTCGGCGGAATGGAGAACCCGCGCCTGTCGTTCATCACCCCGACGGTGATCGCGGGCGACCGTAGCCTCGTCGCACTCATTGCGCACGAGCTCGCGCACTCATGGTCGGGAAACCTCGTGTCGAATTCGACGTGGCGCGATTTGTGGTTGAACGAGGGTTTCACGACCTACGTGACCCTCCGCATCATGGAGGCCGTCTACGGCGAGGGCCGCGCGCGCATGGAGGCCGCGCTCGACTACCAGTCGCTGGCCGCCGAGATGGAGGAACTGTCACCCGAAGCACAGATTCTCGCCATCGACCTCACCGGCGAACACGCCGACGACGTATTCACCGACGTGCCGTACGCAAAGGGTATGTTTTTCCTGATGTGGCTGGAGCGCGAGTTCGGGCGCGACACCTTCGACGCAGTCCTACGGGGCTACTTTGACCACTTCGCGTTCGAGAGCATCACGACCGCGCAGTTCGAGGATTACCTGCAGGAACACTTGCTCGATGCGCACCCGGACACCGTGACCCACGAGCAAGTGCAAGCGTGGATTCACGAACCGGGGATGCCCGACACGTTCGTACCGCCGGAGTCCGATGCGTTCTCGCGTATTGATGGCACACGCGATGCGTGGCTGGCGGGCGACGTCACCGCGGACGATATCGATACGGGTGCGTGGACGGTCCACGAATGGTTGCACTTCCTAGATGGTCTGCCGCGCGAGTTGTCGCCCGAGCAGCTCGCGGCGCTCGATGGTGCGTTCGACCTGACCCAATCCGAGAACAACATGATCGCGCGCAGCTGGTTGCAGCTCGCCGTCAGGAACCGTTATCAGCCCGCGTACGAGCGGCTCGAGGCGTTCCTGATGGGCATCGGGCGGAACCTCCTGATCGCACCGCTGTACAAGGCGTTGATGGAGACCGGGCAGTCGGAGTTTGCGCGGCGCGTGTACGAAGCCGCGAAGCCAAGCTACCACCCAATCACCGTCGCCGCGAACGAGCCGGTCATCTACCCCGACGGCGAATGAGGATCTGGGTCGACGCGGACGCGTGCCCGGCGGTCATTAAAGAGGTGCTGTTTCGGGCGGCGCAGCGCACCGGTATTCCGTTGACGCTAGTCGCGAACCAGCCGGTGCGAGTGCCGAAATCGAAGTTGATCACCGCGATCCGCGTGGCGCCCGGGTTCGATGTTGCCGACAACGAAATCGTGCGGCAGGCCGAATCCGGCGACCTCGTGATCACGAGTGACATCCCGCTCGCGGCCGAAGTGCTGGAGAAGGGCGCACACGCGCTGAATCCACGCGGTGAGCTTTATTCGACAGAAACCATTAAGCAGAAACTCACGATGCGTGACTTCATGGATACGATGCGCGGCAGTGGCATCCATAGCGGTGGGCCGGCGGCGCTGGGGCAGGTCGAGCGAAAGGCGTTCTCGGACGCGTTGGATCGATTCCTGACCGCCTCGCGAAAGTAGTCGCCGGTGTTTCATCCATCGCGGCGCCAAGAGCGCCGCTCCCACCTGTTCTTGCAGAGCGCCGAGTAGGTTCAGGTGGGAGCGACACTCTCGGTGTCGCGATTAAGCGTCGGTGGGATAGACCCGCAGCGGGCAGCGGTCTTTGTGGCCCGGTTCGAGCTTCGGCCAGACCCACGCGAGCGCATCGTCCGAGTCGCGCCGAATCGGTTCTTCGCCGATTTTGTCGAGCAAGCCGGTGCGGTGTAGCACGTCACGGACGGCGCTGCGGACCGAGCAGAGCACCAGCATGACGCCGGCATCCGACAGTTCCTGTAGCACGTCGCCAAGCACCTGCTCACCGGTCGCATCGATTTCCGCGATGCCACTGCAGTCAATGATCAGGTACTTCAGCGAGGGCTTCGCGGCCATTGCGGCGAGCACATGGTCGGAGAAATGGCCGGCGTTTGCGAAGTACAGCGGCCCGTCAAAACGCACGATCGTAATCTGCTCGCACGGCGGCAGCCGGAACAATTCCGCGTTGCGCAGCGTGCCGTCTGGGTGGCGCCCGAGCACGACGGCATGTGGGGTCATCGAGCGATACAGGAACAAGCCGAGCGACAGCAGCACGCCAACGAGCACCGCCTGGTGCAGCGCCGGTGCGACCGCGAGCGTCAAAAGAAAGGTCACAATGCCAGTGATGCCATCCTGACGCCGTGCTTGAAACGCACGCTTCAACGGCACGAAGCTCACGAGCCGCCGAATTGCGAGCACGATAACGACCGCGAGCGCGGCGCGTGGCACGTGCTCGAACAACGGCGCGGCGAACAGAATTGTGATGCCGACGAGCACCGCTGCGACGAGTGCCGCGAATCCGGTTCTTGC
Source organism: uncultured Gammaproteobacteria bacterium (assembly GCA_964402835.1). GTDB lineage: Bacteria > Pseudomonadota > Gammaproteobacteria > Natronospirales > JAIVGZ01 > JAIVGZ01. The sequence continues at coordinate 5,142 of CAYODZ010000163.1, forward strand.
GCCGGATTCCCACGCGTAATGCGAACGCGTCAGCGAACTCGATACCGGCTGACCGCCGGCGACGCCTGCGGTGATATTGGCGAGTCCTTGGCCGATCATCTCGTGATTGAAATCCATCGGCTGACGAGAGCGCGCGGCGAGCGTGCGTGTGACGGCCGCGGTTTCCACGAACCCAATCATCGCGATGGTTGCAGCCGGCAATAGGAGATCGGCAAGCGTCCACACCGCGAGCGAGGGAAGCCCGAAGGGCGGCAGGCCAATCGGAAGCTTCCCGACGATGTCGCCGCCGCTCTCGCCGAATCCCGTCAGCCACGAGACGATGGTCGCGGTCCCGATCGCGATCAGGTACGCAGGCAAGCGAGATTTCAGGCGGCGTACAAGGACGATGATGAGCGCCGTGAGGGCCGCCAACGCGACGGTTTGCCAATGCACTGAATCAACGATGTGCAGGAATACGTAGCCGACGCCTAGGAAATGCCAGCCCTCGCGCGGCTGCTCGATACCAAAGAGCGAACCGAGCTGTGAAGTCGCGATGATGATGGCCGCCGCCGACGCGAAGCCTGCGGCGACTGGGTTCGCGAGGAAGTTCACGAGGTGACCGAGGCGGAGCAGGCCGACGGCGACCTGAAATAGTCCGATCAACAGCGCCAATGTCAGTGCGTATGCGATCCAGACCGCGCCACCCGCGACTGCGAGCGGACCGAGTGCCGCGGCAGTCATCAGCGCAACGAGGGCGGTGGGCCCCCCTTGCAGCGGACGGGCGACGCCAAACAACGCCGTGATGGCGACGGGGAGGCACGCAGCCGCGAGGCCGACCTCGGGGGGTAGGCCCGCGAGCTGCGCATAGGCGGCGGCTTGCGGAATCAGGATCAACGCTAGGTAGATACCGGTCAGCGTTTCTGTCCGCACGACCTTCGGGTCGCGCAGCATCGGCAACCACTGGGCCGCTGGAAACCAGCGGCGCCAATCAACCTTGAACTTTACTCCCACCAGAGCCGGCCGCGCGTGCGCTCGCGTGGCCAAAGCTGGTTCATCGAACGCGCGTCGTACAGGCGTCCATTCACCATAGTGAAGTCGATGTTCTCGCTGACGCGAATGTCGGCCAGCGGGTTGCCGTCAATGACGATTAGATCTGCAAGCTTGCCCGGTTCTAGCGAGCCGAGGTCGCGCTCCATGCCCAACACGCGTGCGCCGTTCAGCGTGCCGACCCGCAGCGCCTCGTGTGGCGTCATGCCGCCTTGCACGAACATCCACAGCTCCCAGTGCGCACCAAGCCCCTCGCGTTGACCGTGCGCGCCGATTTGCACGCTGACTCCGCGGTCCTGCAATGCTTTTGCGACTTCGGCTGTTCGAAAGTGGTTGTACTCGTCTTCAGGCGCCATCACGCGTCGGCGCGACGCCGCATCCAGATCGCGTGGTGGCACGAATGACGCGAGCCGCTCGTTCGCCCACACATCGGTGTGCTGGTACCAGTAGCGCTCGCCCCAGATCCCACCGTACGCGACGACCAAGGTCGGGGTGTACGCGACCTCGCTCTGACCCCAGAGTTGCAACACGTCCTCGTAGACCTTCGCCTGCGGCAGCGAGTGCTCGATGGTCGTATGCCCGTCGACGACCATCGACATGTTGTGCTCGAACAGCGCACCGCCCTCGGGCATCACCAGCATGTCGAGTTCCTGCGCCGCTTTGATGATCTGCTGGCGCTGGTCGCGGCGGGGCTGGTTGTAGCTCTTCACGCTGAACGCGCCGATCGCCTTCATGCGCCTGAGGTGAGACAACGCATCTTCATAGCTGTCTACCTGAGCCGTGAACGCGGTCGTTGCGCCGTACAGGATCGTGCCCGTCGAGAAAATGCGTGGCGCCGTGAGCAGACCTGCGCGCGCCATCTCGGCGGCCGCGAAAATCTGCGCCGAGTTGTTCGACGGGTCGTGGATCGTCGTCACACCGAATGCGAGCGACGCGAGGTTCTCGCGGTTCTCCTGCGGAATGATCTGGCCCGAGCCTTGTGCGCCGTGCCAGTGCGCGTCGATGAGGCCCGGCAGGATGGTCTTGCCGGCCGCATCGATCACGCGCGCGCCGCGCGGGACGTCGACGTCGCCGGTCGCGCCGACCGCCGCGATGCGGTTGCCTTCAATGACGATGGTGCCTTCCGCAATCACTTCGTCGCCGCGCATCGTCACGATGCGGGCGCCGGTCAGCGCGATGACGCCTTCGGGTTTGTCGTGCTCGACTGCAAAGCCGATGTTGATTCCGGTTTCGGGCGCCTCGGGAAGCTCGTCGGGTGCGCCGTCCATGAAACTGAATGCGGTCGCCAAATCTTGGGTGAAGAGTTCTGGCCCGAGCGCCCAGTGGAGCTTGGCCGAGTCGCCCGACCAATGGAGATACTCACCGGCATCGCGCGTGACGCGCCGCAGCGGCAGCGACTTCATTTTCGGGCCAACGTCGACAACGCCCCCGGTCTGCGTGAACGGCGCAAGATACGCGTTGAACCGCTCGGTGAACGCGACCCAGCGGCCGTCGGGCGACAACTGGAAGTCGGTCGCCCATTCGCTCTTCAGGTGGTCGCGCTTGTCGCGACCGTCGAGGCCGATGCTCGCGAGCAGCCTTGAACCGGACTCGACGCGCGTGTAGTACACGCGGTCGCCAGACGCTGCAAACTGCGGCTCGGTGCCGCTGTCGGTGAGTTTGCGGGGTTCGCCACCGCCGACAGGTATCGCGTACAGACCCGGGTTCATCCCCCAATGTGGCGAGGTGAGCGAGCTGCCGTCGTCCTTGCGGTAGACGATGGTCTTGCCGTCCGGCGAGAACACGGGCTCGTAATAATGGCCGGCCTCACGGGTGACCTTGCGGCCGTTACCGCCGCGCGCGGACACCACGCGCATCGAGCCGAGCTCGGTGTCATTCCAAGTCGTGTAAACGATTGAGCGGCCATCGCGGGAAAACGACGGGAAGAATTCGAAGTGGTCGTTTTGGCGGGTCAGTCGGCGCGGTGTCCCATTTGGCAGCGCACGCGTGTAAAGGTGGCCCAGCGCCTGATACACAACCTGGTCGCCGCGTGGGCTGACCTGGACCCAACGCAGCATCTTGAGATCGAAACGGTCGGGCGCGGCCTCGTTCGCGGTCCGACGCGCGGGCACCATTCGCCGCGTGTCGTCGACTTGGAATGGCACCTGCGTGACTTCGCGGCTGCGAACGTCGATGCGGTGGATGCCGCCGCCGGCCCAGAACACGATCGCGCGCGAGTCCGGCATCCAGGCCATTGCGGGGTAGACGCCGTGAATCGCCCAGATTTCCTGCAAGTCGCGGTCGAGTCCGTCGTACAGCGGGGTCTCGATGCCGGAGGTCAGGTCCTTGACCATCAGCACGGTCTGGTTGCGGATGCGGCGGATGAATGCGAGCTGCTTGCCGTCCGGCGATGGCGTCGGGCGAATCGCACCGCCCGGGCCGCCCGCGAAGCGCGTTGTCTCACCGGTTTCCCGGTCGAAACGCTGGATCGCGTAGATCTGGTTGTTGACGTCTTTGCTGTATTCGAAAACGGCGCCCGGGGTCACGTCTTGGCTGTAATAGACGTATCGGCCGTCCGGCGAGACCGCGGGCTCGTTCACGTCCTTCTGGTCATTGGGGCGCTTCGTTAGCTGGAGACCCGCACCACCGCTGCGGTGGTACAGCCACATCTCGCCCGCACCCAGCGAGCGCGCGCTCGTGAAATGCTTGCGCGCAACGAGGTATTGGCTGTCCGGGGTCCACGCGGGACCGTTCAAAAGACGGAAGTCCTCATCGGTAACTTGGACCGGGTCAGCGCCGTCGCGCGCCATCACCCAGATATTGTCGCCGCCGCCACGGTCCGAGGTGAAGGCGATCCAGCGGCCGTCGGGGCTGTAACGGGGCTGCATGTTCCACGACATCCCGTCGGTCAGCGCCCGGGCGGTCCCACCGCCGGCCGGAATCGTGTAAATCCGGCCGAGAAGATCGAACGCGATCTCGCGCCCATCAGGGCTGACGTCGAGGTTCATCCAGGTTCCTTCGTCAACCGAAAGGGTCGCCTCGAAGGTCTCAAGCGGGGGGTCAGAGACGTTCCAATCGTTTGCGCCGTTCTCGGATTCGGCGGCTAAAAGCGCAGTAGCGAACAGTACGGCACACAGCGTGGCCGGTCCTCTCATCAGGATGTCCCCCAGAGTATTTTCAACACAGGCTTGTATCGTATAGTGCGGGGATGAAAACACAACTCCACAAAGGCATTTTAGCGCTCGTCGCGGTCATTTCGCTGGCCGCGTGCGATGCATCCGTCAACGAGCCCGTCGTCATCGAAGACGGGACCCAAGAAGCTGCGGGTCGTAGCACCGTCAACGGGTCGATTCGCGTCGGCGATGACGTCACGGTCACGAGTGGGACTTTCCGCTCTGTAAATGGCAACGCGCGAATCGGATCGCGCTCCGTCGTGCCGTCCGTCACGCTCGTCAACGGGCCCATCACGGTCGGCGATGACAGCGAGACCGGTTCGCTGTCGACCGTTAACGGCGATATCCAGGTCGGTGGCAATACCGTCGTCAATGAAGGGATCGAGAGCGTCAACGGCGCCGTTTCGCTGCTCGCAGGCGCATCCGTGAACGGCGGCATCATGACTGTGAACGGGCGCATTACGCTCGACGGCGCCACCGTCAATGGCGACGTCGAGAACGTGAACGGTGGCATGACCCTCAGCGGCGCGGCGGTCATCAACGGCGACCTCGCGGTACGCCGTCCACGCGGCGTCAACACGGCAGACCAAGTACCGGTCGTCGCAATCGGGCCCGAGGCGACCATTACCGGCTCGCTGACTTTCGAGCGCGAAGTCGACCTGCAGCTCAGTCGTAGCGCGAAGGTCGGCGAAATTATTGGTGCGACGCCGGAGTACATCGACGAGTGACTGCGGTGGCGTTGCTGCGAAAACCACCCCCGGCGCTGCCGAACTACACCGTCCGCATCAGTCGACGGACGCGCCGTATGTGGCTGCGCGTGTCGCGGTGGGGCCGGATCGAGGTGGTCGTACCACAACGGCATAGCGTCGCCGGCATAGAACGCTTCGTCGCCGAGAACCGCGCGTGGATTCGGCAGACGCTCAAGGAGTTCACGCGGGAGTACGGCCCCGCGCCGCGCTTAGTGCTACCGACCCGTCTCGTATTGCGTGCGACCGGCGAGACCTGGACCGTGCAGTTCCGGCGCGTCGCCGGTACGACACCACGCCTGCGTGAATATCCCGATTGCCGTATCGTCATCGAAGCCGAGCGTCTCGACCCTGCCGTTTGGAGTGCGTTGCTGCGCCGATGGCTGCAGAAACATGCCCGCGCAGAATTGGTGCCGTGGCTCGATGCGGTCGCTGCCGAAATGGGCGTCAAATATCGTCGTGCTCAGGTGCGCGGGCAGAAGACGCGCTGGGGCAGTTGCTCGGACCGCGGTACGATCAGCTTGAACTACAGTTTGTTATTCCTACCGCCACGGCTCGTGCGTTACTTGTTCGTGCATGAACTTTGCCACCTGCGCCAGCTCGATCACTCGCCACGCTTTTGGGCGAAGGTCGCGTTGTTCTCCCCGCAGTGGCGTCGGCTGGAGCGTGAGTTGCGTGGCGCCCGCCGGTTGGTACCTGACTGGGTCGAACTCGCGTGAAGCAGGTTAGTAGTGGGGCGGTGGCGGTTCGTCGCCGGAATCGGCGGGCGACTCCAGCGACGACGCAAATCGTTCGCGCAGCACCGTGAGTTCGACTTCGATCTCGCGCTGACGCTTTTGCTGGCGCGCGAGTTCGTCGCCGAGCGTCTGCAGGGACATCTCCATATGCGCAATTCGGATTTCAAGTTCGGTCAATGACATACCGCTATTTTGCCACGGCCGCTCGCGGTCTTGAGTATTTATTGGCCGATGAGCTCCGAGCGCTCGGCGCCGACGACGTGCGCGAGTCCCGTGCGGGCGTTTACTGTCGCGGTGAACTCGCGATGGGGTATCGGCTCTGCCTGTGGTCGCGGATCGCGAGCCGCGTCCTGTGCGAACTCGCAGATTTCGAAGCCGTCGACGCAGACTCGCTGTATGCCGGCGTGAATGCCCTCCCGTGGGAGGACCTCCAGCAGCGCGGGGCCAGCATCGCGGTCGAAGTCAATGGGACTACGCCGGCGTTGAACAACACACATTTTTCAGCATTGAAGGTCAAGGATGCGATCGTCGACCGCCTGCGCGAAACACGCGGCGAGCGTCCGACTGTCGACGTGAAAGACCCCGACTTTGCTTTATTCGTACTGCTGCGCGGCGGTCGTGCGCTGCTGTCGTTCGACCTTGCTGGGCGGCCGCTGCATCGGCGTGGCTACCGACGGGAAGCGGGCGAGGCGCCGTTGCGCGAAACCCTCGCCGCCGCATTGCTCCTGCGCGCAGGCTGGGCCGACCTTGCCAAGGAACGCGGGGCGTTGCTGGATCCGATGTGCGGCGCTGGCACGCTCCCCATCGAGGCCGCGATGATTGCCGCGGATGCCGCCCCGGGTTTGCTTTGGGGCACTGCGGGGCCGCGCGGTTGGGCCGGCCACGATCGGCCGGCATGGCACCGGCTCATGGTCGAAGCAGCGGACCGGCGTGAAGCGGGATTGCGCAGCCTTCCGGTCATTGTCGGCCGCGACCGCAACCCTGCAGTCATCGAGATTGCGAAACGCAACGCAACCGCCGCCGGCCTATCGAAGCAGATTCGCTTCGAAGTTGGCGATGCGGAGGCGATGACCGCGCCGGCGAAAACCGGGCTTGTCATCACGAATCCACCGTATGGCGAGCGACTCGCCCACGACACGCTACTCGTGCCGTTGTTCGAAGCGCTGGGTCGTCGTGCGCGCGAGGCATTTCCCGGCTGGCGATTCGCCATTCTGACACCGGTTCCGGAACTCGGTTTTCACCTAGGGATGCGGTCGCATCGGCAGGGGAAGTTTTTCAACGGAACGATCGAGGTCCAATTTTTAGAGTTCCTGATCAACGAATCGCGGCGCGACGGCGCTGATTCGCGGCACAAAGTTGCCGCGCCTACAGGTGCCAATGCGCGTGCGCCTGGTGCCGAGGAATTCGCGAATCGGTTACGGAAGAATAAAAAGAACCTCGCGAAGTGGGCGAAGCGCGAGGATGTCGAGTGCTACCGCGTATACGACCAAGATCTACCCGAGTATGCGTTGGCGATCGACGTCTACGGCAAGTTCGTCCATGCACAGGAATACGCACCGCCGAAGACGGTCGACCCGGTCGCCGCGCGCAAGCGGCTCGACGACGCGCTCGCGGCGATCCCAACGGTTCTGGACGTCGCGCCGGGCGACATGTTTCTGAAGCAGCGCAAAAAAGGGAAGGGCGGTGAGCGCTATGGGCGGCTCAACGAACATGGGCGTTACCACGAGGTGAACGAGGCACCGTGCAAGTTCTGGGTGAACTTCACAGACCACTTGGATACGGGTCTATTTCTTGACCATCGGCCGGTGCGGCGCTGGCTAGGCGAAAACGCGCACGGCAAGCGTGTTCTTAACTTGTTTTGCTACACCGCGACTGCGAGTGTCCATGCCGCGCTCGGTGGCGCTGCGGCCAGCGACTCCGTCGACATGTCGAATACTTACCTCGATTGGGCACGCAGAAATTATCGTTTGAACGGCATCGATGACACCAAGCATCGCTTGATTCACGCCGATTGCATTCCGTGGCTCAAAGAATGCGCTGAGCGCTATGACCTCATTTTCCTCGACCCGCCGACGTTCTCGAGTTCCAAGCGCATGGAAGGCGTGCTCGACGTGCAGCGCGATCACGTGACATTGATTGACGATGCCGCGCGACTGCTGGCGCCGGACGGCGTGTTGTTGTTCTCAACTAATCATCAAGGGTTCAAGTTGGACGCCGAAGCGCTGGCGCATCTGCGTGTCGAGGACATCTCGAAGCAAATGCTGCCGGAGGACTTCAAGCGCCGGCCGAAGATCCACCGGGTGTGGAAGATTACAGGAACAGATCGGGCAGGAGTTTCTCGCCCGGCTTGACCGCGTACTGTTCAAGATCGGTAATACCGGCTTCGGCGAGTACCTCGTCGTCGATCAAGAACCGACCGGTGCAGTCGCGGCTCGGCCGTGTGAGCACCGCGTAGGCGGCGTCGGCCATTACCGCCGGCTGACGGCAGTTCTTCGGGTCGACGAGACCGCCGAGCATCGCCAGCGCGGCGGTCGCGATGACGGTGCGTGGCCAGAGTGCATTCACGGCGATGCCTTCGGGACGAAACTCCTCGGCCATACCGAGAACACACATACTCATCCCGTATTTCGAAATCGTATACGCGGTGTGTCGTGCGAACCACTTTGGATCGAGGTTGATGGGCGGCGACAACACCAGTACGTGTGGGTTTTCTGCTTTGCGTAACCAAGGTAGGCACGCCTGCGTAACGCAGAAGGTGCCGCGCACGTTTACGTCCATCATTAAGTCATAGCGCCGCATCGGTGTGTCGGCAACCGGCGTTAGATTGATTGCGCTCGCGTTGTTCACCACGATGTCGATACCGCCGAAGCGCTCGGCTGCGGCCTCTGCGGCTTCAGCGACTTGCCGGTCCTCGCGAATGTCTAATTCGATGGCCATGGCCGCACCGCCGGCGGCGATGACCTCCTCAGCAACCGTGTGGATGGTCCCTGGGAGCTTTGGGTGCGGCATCGAAGTCTTCGCTGCGATGACGATATTGGCTCCGTCCCGAGCTGCACGGAGCGCGATCTCGCGCCCGATTCCTCGGCTGGCACCAGAGATGAAAAGGGTTTTTCCGCTTAAGTGGGTCATCGCACTAGATTACACGAGGTTCATGCAGCGCAGGGATACCGCGGATTGTCACGAGTCCCCACAGCCCCTATTTATAAGGAATGCTGAATTCGGCATTCAATGCGGCGTCGGCGGTCCGCGGGAGATTTGACCGCTTCCGCGTGAAACGGAGACTCGAGAACCTCAGGGCGGCAGGTATGCACGTGGGCCAAGGCGTCAATATGCCCGCGTCGACGTGGATTGACGCGTCACACGCCCACCTGATCTCGATCGGAGACTGGTGCGGGTTCGGGGAACAGTGCCTGATTCTCGCGCACGATGCGCAGATGGCCGAGTTTCTCGACGTGCGAAAAATCGACCGCGTCGTGTTGCACGAGTCATGTCATTTCGGTTCGCGGACCGTCATCCTGCCGGGCGTTGAAGTCGGCCCGCGCACGCTGGTAGGCGCCAACTCGGTGGTGTCCCGCTCATTGCCACCGGACAGCGTGTGCGCCGGCGCGCCCGCGAGGGTCATCTGTACACTCGACGAATATCTCGAAAAACACCGGGCGCAAATGGCGGTCGCGTTCGAGTTTCCGTGGGCTGACTACAATCCGGACATGCTCACGCCGGCGCGGCGCGCCGAAGTTCAAGCCGCCGTCCGCAACGGCCCCGCCTATTTGCGGGGCAGCTTCTCAGCCGAGCTCGAGGGCGACGGCGGCACGCAACGCACGCCGTCGAACGGCGGCGCGCGGCCGTACGGGATGAAATGGCTGGCCGCGCGTCAGCGCGATGCGAGCTGGCGCAATACGTAGTGCAGAATTCCGCCGTGTTGGAAGTAATCGACTTCCTTCGGCGTGTCGATGCGGACCACTGCATCGAATTCTGTCACCTTGCCATCGCTTGAGGTCGCTCGAACCTTTACGGACTTCGCACGCCCGGCGTCGATGCCGGTAATGTCGAACTCCTCAGTGCCGTCGAGACCCAGGGACGCCGCATCTTTGCCAGCCGGGAATTGCAACGGCAGAACGCCCATTCCGACAAGATTCGAACGGTGGATGCGCTCGTAACTGACTGCGATGACGGCGCGTACGCCGAGTAGGCGAGTACCTTTCGCCGCCCAGTCGCGTGACGAGCCCGCGCCGTACTCCATCCCTGCGAGAACCACCAACGACTTCCCGTCCCGCTGGTAGCGCATCGCCGCGTCAAAGATTGTCATCTGTTCGCCACTGGGCTGGTGGGTTGTCCAACCACCCTCTGTGCCTGGCGCCATCTGGTTGCGCAGGCGGATGTTCGCGAAGGTGCCGCGCATCATGACTTCGTGGTTGCCGCGTCGCGAGCCGTATGAATTGAAGTCAATTTGCTTCACGCCGTGGTCCGTCAGGTACTGGCCTGCCGGGCTGTCCTTCTTGATCGAGCCAGCCGGCGAAATGTGGTCGGTCGTGATCATGTCACCGAGGCGTGCAAGCGCGCGAGCACCGGTGATGTCGCTAACCGGTTCGGGCGTCATCGTCATACCTTCAAAGTACGGCGGGTTCTGTACGTACGTTGAGTCCGAATCCCAGCTGAACAGCTTGCCTTCGGGGACGCTCAGGCTATTCCAGTTCTTGTCACCGTCGAAGACGCTCTTGTAGCTTGATCGGAACATCGCCGAGTCGATGGTGGCAACGGCTTCGGCGACTTCTTTCTGCGTCGGCCATAAGTCCTTCAGGAATACGTCCTTGCCATCCTTGTCCGTGCCGAGCGGTTCTTTATATAGATCGATGTCCATACGGCCCGCGAGCGCGTAGGCGACGACGAGCGGCGGCGACGCGAGGTAGTTCATTTTTACTTCGGGGTGGATACGCCCCTCGAAGTTTCGGTTACCGGACAGCACCGAGACGGCGACGAGGTTGTGCTCCTGGATCGTGCTCGAAATCGCGTCGGGAAGCGGGCCCGAGTTACCAATACAGGTCGTGCAACCGTAACCCACGAGGTGGAAGCCGATGTGCTCGAGGTCATCGAGAACGCCGGCCTTTTTCAAGTATTCAGTGACGACGAGCGAGCCGGGCGCCAGCGATGTTTTCACCCACGGCTGCCGGTCGAGTCCAAGCGCTCGTGCCTTTCGCGCGACGAGGCCCGCGGCGAGCATTACCGCAGGGTTTGAAGTGTTCGTACAGCTTGTGATTGCGGCGATCACCACCGCGCCATCCTGGAGATGGAACTCCTGATCGTCGTGCTTGCACTTGACGCCGAACCGAGCCGCAGAACGGTCGCGCGCGACGCCCGTCGAGCCGCCTTCATCCTCGAAACGCTTGATTTGCTTGCGGGCAGGGTCGGCGCCGACAAGCTTGTGCAGGTTTGTTTCGAAATCTTCACGCGCGTTGGTGAGCGCGACGAGATCTTGCGGCCGACGGGGGCCCGCGATACTCGGCACGACGGTGCCGAGGTCGAGCTCGAGAACGTCGGTGTAGTCGGCAGCCGGTGCACCGTCTTCGCGCCACAAGCCTTGGGCTTTCGCGTACGCCTCGACCAGCGCGATCCGATCGTCATCACGACCGGTCAACTTCAGGTATCGGATCGTTTCGTCGTCGATCGGGAAGATTGCGCAGGTCGAACCGAATTCAGGCGACATGTTGCCGAGCGTCGCGCGGTCCGCAACAGGCAGGTGCTTCAGGCCATCACCAAAGAATTCGACGAATTTGCCGACAACGCCTTTGTCGCGCAGCATGCGCGTGACGGTGAGTACGAGGTCAGTCGCGGTCGAGCCTTCGGGTAGATTGCCGTTCAGGCGGAAGCCGATAACCTGTGGAATCAGCATCGTGACCGGCTGTCCGAGCATGGCAGCTTCCGCCTCAATGCCGCCGACGCCCCAGCCGAGTACTCCAAGACCATTGACCATGGTCGTATGCGAATCGGTACCGACCAGCGTGTCCGGCCACGCGACCATCTCGCCGTCGCGATCGTCGCCAAAAACAACACGCGCGAGGTACTCGATGTTCACTTGGTGCACGATGCCGGTATTCGGCGGGACGACCTTGAAGTTCGCGAATTCGTTCTGACCCCAACGCAGGAAGCTGTAGCGCTCCTTGTTGCGTTCGAACTCGATCTCGGTGTTCTGCATCAGCGACTTCGCGGTACCGAAAGTGTCCACTTGAACGGAGTGGTCGATCACGAGTTCGGCAGGCGACAACGGGTTGATTTTCGCGGGGTCGCCGCCGAGCGAGCGCATCGCGTCGCGCATCGCGGCAAGGTCGACGATCGCAGGCACGCCGGTGAAGTCCTGCAGGATGACGCGCGCGGGCGTGAACGAGATTTCTTTGTCCGGCGCTGCTTTCGGGTCCCATCCGACCAGCGCTTCGATATCGTCGTCGGTGACGTTCACGCCGTCGTGGTGGCGCAGCAGGTTCTCGAGCAGGATCTTTAGTGAATACGGGAGGCGGTTGACGTTGTGCTTGGATTGCAGCGCCGGCAGCGAAAAATAGGTGAAGGATTTGTCACCGACGGTGAGTTTGCTGCGCGTTTCGTGGCTGGCCATGGTCGCTCCCGGGGAAAAGTGCCCATTGTACCACCCCGCTATGGGGCGTTTAACCACGCGTCCGCGTCATCAATCAAGCGGCGGCGGCTGAACAATAGCGACCAGCGGGTGGCGCCGAGTTGTCGCCATAGGACCGCGGAGCGGATGCCGCCGAGCAGCAATGCCCGGATTAGTGATGCTTTTCGTGTGTCGCGGAGATTAGTCGTTTCGCCTTCGACGAGGATTCGCGGCCCCACCGGGCTGATGAGCTCTCCGTAAAGCGCCGCGAGTGCGGAGACCGTGTTTTCATGCGAAATCCCGAACGCTTCATGCTGTCGTTGCGCAGCGAGCAGGCCGGCTCGAAGTTGTTCCCATACGGTATCCGACGCATCAGCACGGCGCTCGAGGTGTAGGAGGCCGAGCGTATAACGCATCACGGCCGCCTCCGACGGCGGCGCCTGTCCGGTCAGCTGCGTGGTCAAGGTGCGCAACCCGAGTGTCGCGCCGGGAACGCCGCCAAAAACGCCGACGGCATCCGGCGCGTCGAATCGAAACAGGCTGCCGAGGGTCGCCTCAACGGCGGATTCGTCTGCCACCCCTTGCCACGCAACCTCGTGTACGAGTTTGGCGGACTGGAACACGCCGGCGAGTGCGAGTGCGCGGTCTTCACGGCGGCTCATGCGGGGTGCGCCTCGGTGATGACGCCGCCGCCAAGGCATTCATCACCCTCGTAGAAGACCGCGTATTGACCGGGTGTGACCGCACGCTGAGGCATCTCGAACTCGACGCGCAGCTGGTGGCCGCGCCAATGCAGGGTGCAGCGCTGGTCGGCCTGCCGGTAGCGAATCTTTGCGTTGCAGTGATGCGCTTCAACCGGCGGCGCGCCGATCCAATGCACTGCTTCTGCGGTTAACGCCCGTGACAACAGCGCGGGGTGATTGTGACCCTGCGCGACCACCAACCGATTGCTGTCGAGCGATTTGCCGACGACGAACCATGGTTCGTCGGGTCGACCTTCGACGCCGCCAATGCCGAGGCCGGACCGCTGCCCGATCGTGTAATACATGAGGCCTTGGTGGCGGCCCAGTGGGGTGCCGTCGTCGGCGACGATGTCGCCAGGCTGTGCGGGGAGGTAGCGCGCCAGGAATTCGCGAAAGGGTCGCTCGCCAATGAAGCAAATGCCGGTCGAGTCCTTTTTCGCGAAGTTGTCGAAGCCGGCGCTTCGCGCAATACGGCGAACTTCGCCCTTGACGAGCTCACCGAGCGGGAACTCGGCGTGGCGTAAGGCGTCGGAAGGCACCTGATGTAGGAAGTAGCTCTGGTCTTTTGCGAGATCGCGCGCCTTGAACAGTCGACTATCGTGACGGCGTGCGTAATGTCCCGTCGCCACGCGTTCGGCGCCGAGTCGCCGCGCGTATTCGAGCAATGCGCCAAATTTTATTTCGCGATTGCACAGCACGTCAGGATTTGGCGTGCGCCCCGCGCGATACTCGTCGAGAAAATGCGCAAACACGCGGTCGCGGTACTCGTCTGCGAAGCTCGCACGGTGCAGCGGGATGTCGAGCTCGGCGCAGACTTGGCGCGCGTCCTGGAAATCCTGGGCGGCGGTGCAGTAACCGTCCTCGTCCTCAGCCCAGTTATCCATGAAGAGCCCTTCGACGCGTTCTCCCCGGTCGCGGAGCAGCAGTGCGGCGACGGACGAATCCACGCCGCCGGACAGGCCGACGATGGTCAAGGGTTTGCTCACAGCGATCGATTTTACAGGGTTGTCTGGCCGACTTCGCGCGGTCGATGACCCCAATTTCCGAGCATGGACACCGCGCCCACAACCCTGGCACCTGTAGGAGCGGCGCCTTTGCGCCGCGATTCAAAGATCCTGGAGGAGGTCGAGGGGATACCGGATGCCGACGAGGTAGTCGTCGATACAGCGGAGCACGAGCGGGCTGCGGTGCGGCAGTTCGAGTAGCTCATCGCGCGACAGCCAGTGCGCAGCGACGATATCAGCGTCGGGCGGCGCATCGTAGCGTCGCTCACCGAGAATGCCCCGGAACGCGGCGCGCACGAACGTGTCACCGGTATCGGGCTTCACCCAGCGATAGATGCCGAGCAGTGCGTTCGGTTCGAACAGCCAGCCGGTCTCCTCAAGCGTCTCGCGGCCCACCGCTTCAATGAGCGACTCACCGTCGTCGAGATGCCCGGCAGGTTGGTTGTACACGGTCGCGCCGTCGGCGCGTTCCTCCACGCACAGGAATCGACCGTCGCGCTCGATAACGGCCGCGACCGTCAGGTGCGGCTGGAATGGGGCAGCCATCAGAGCCTGAGCCGCCGCATCTCCGCATCGGGCGTGGCGCGGTTCCAGATTTCGTCGAACGTCCGCAGCAGCCGCCGCGCCTCGAGCGCATTATCGAGATCCGCGAAGCCCTCGTACCGGTCAGCCTCTTTGCGGTATAGCAGTGCGCGCTCATCCGCCACCAGGAAGCTCTCGATTAAGTTGCGATGGTCGTCATGGGGTTTGCGCATCTCGATATAGGTCGGCAAGCGGCGCGCAAGATCGACGAGCCGGTGACCTTCGCGTGCGGCGCGCGCGGAGTCCTGTACGAGGACGCGTACACGTGCGTAACGCCCAGCAAGGGCGACCCGACGCACCTCGTCGAGAAACGGCTCATTGTTGTAGATCTGTGGGTCGAGGTCGCGCGTAAACAGCGCAAGGCTGCGGGAAGCTTGCGCCGCGACGCGGACCGCCGCACGGAGGTTCGCGCCCCAGCCATCGAGGGTAATACGCGGCCCGAGCTCAAGAATCATAGTCTGATGCGGTATGTCGGCTTCCTCGAACTCGTCGCCATCCGCAATGAAGCCGTGCCGCGAGTAGAAACCGAGCGCGTGTACCTGACTGTGTAGCGCGGCGCGCGACATTCCCGCCTCGCGTGCGGCGTCGAGCAACAATCTTAGAATTGCATCGCCGACTCCGCGTCCGCGGAACGACTCGATGACGGCCATTCGTCCGATTCGTCCGTCGTCGAGCAGGCGGCCGGTACCGATCGCGCGGCCGTCCGCGGTCTCTGCCAGCGCGTGCACACAGGTGTCGTCGAGGCCGTCCCACTCAAGGTCGGACGGAACGTTCTGCTCCTGCACGAACACGCGCTCACGCACCTCGCGGATTCGTTCGCTGTCCTCGGGCCAGCGCGCCGCGCGGACCGTGAATTCAGATTCACTCATTTTCGAGCTCCATCAGCTGCCCGCCAGCATATAGCCGGACCAGCAGCGCCATGGCCTGGTCATCATCAAGATAACCCGCGAGCGCGTCGTGTGAAAATTCACGGTGGGTGCAGAGGAGGGTGACGAGGTCCTCAAGGCGCGTTTCTGCCTCGAATGAGTCCCCGTCGACGCAGACGCAGAGCGCATTGTCGGCCGGCAACCAGACCATGCGGCTGCGCGGGTCGCGCACCAGTGTGGTGCCCGCCCGCACCGCGTCAGCAAGGGCATCTCGCGACAGTGGAATCGCCGGCGGCACGCAATGTAGCCACGCTTTCGGTGCGGTTACGAGTTCGCCGAACCAGCGCGGAAATTGCGCGCGGCCCGCCGCATGCGCGTCATCAAGCAATGCCGTTGCGCGCGCGATGGCCGCCTCGGACAAGCGGCCATTGGCGGCTTCCCCTTCGGACAGGTCGGGATCTCGATAACGCTCGGTGTCGGGAATCCCCTCACCGATTCGTTCCGCAAAGTCGGTGACCAACTCACGCGCAGAAGGCGCGCGCAGACCAATCGACCAGGTCATGCACTCGCCCTCGGCAACCCCCCAATGCGGAACACCGGGCGGCAGATACAGCATGTCGCCGGGCTCGAGGAGCCACTCGTCGCCTTCATCCGCGCCGACGGTCCAGCGTCGACGACCGCGCGCTTGTAATAGGAACACATCGTATTGGTCGGTGTGCGGCCCGACCGAGCCGCCATCGGAGGCCCAAGACACCATCAGGTCCTCAAGCCGCCATTCTGGCAGGAACGAAAACGCGTCCAGGTAATGCGCGAACTCCGGGAGGTGTTTGTCCACGTCCTGAACAAGCAGTGTCCAGGGTTGTTCCTCGCGCTCTGCGAAGTCGTCAGCGGAAAACGGCCCCTCGCGCATCAGGTAACGCGGGCCCGGTTCGGTGACGATGATGCGGCTCTCGATGTCCGGGTCGCACGCAAGACCTGCGAGTTCGTCGCCGTCGAGTGGCGCGTCGAAGTTCGGGAACGCCCCGCGAATCAGCAGCGGCTTCTTCTGCCAGTAGTCGCGGAGGAACGCGGCGGGCGCGATGTCGCCGAGTGGCGCCAAGCTGTCAGATATCCGCGGCGAGTTTCGCCGCAAGGCCGGTGTAGGAGGCCGGGGTCAGCGCCAGTAGGCGGTCGCGGTCGGCAGCCGGGAGGTCGAGCCCGCGGATGAATTCATGGAGTGATTGCTGATCGATGCGTCGGCCGCGCGTGAGGGCCTTCAGCTTCTCGTACGGCTGCTCGATACCGTGTCGACGCATGACCGTCTGAACCGCTTCGCCGAGCACCTCCCAATTGCCGTCAAGGTCGGCCGCGAGCCGGTCCGCGTCGACTTCGAGCTTGCCGAGGCCTTGTTGGCACGACTGCATCGCAAGCAGGCTGTGGGCGAGCGCGGCACCGAGGTTGCGCAGCACCGTCGAGTCCGTGAGGTCCCGCTGCCAACGTGAGACGGGCAACTTCGCGGAGAAATGGCCGAGAAGCGCGTTCGCGACGCCGAGGTTCCCTTCGGCATTCTCGAAGTCGATCGGGTTCACTTTGTGCGGCATCGTCGATGAGCCGGTTTCACCCGCGACGGTCTTCTGTTTGAAGTAGCCGATCGAGATGTACGACCAACAGTCACGGCACAGGTCGAGTAGGATCGTATGCACACGCGCGAGTGCGTCGCAGTATTCGGCGATGCAGTCGTGCGGCTCGATCTGAGTCGTGTACGGGTTCCATGCAAGCCCGAGTCCCTCGACGAAGCGCCGCGCGAGCGCCGGCCAGGCGACATCAGGGTACGCGACCGCGTGCGCGTTGTAGTTACCGACCGCGCCGTTTATCTTGCCGAGCAGATTTGTCGCACCGAGTTGCGCGCGTTGGCGTTCAAGCCGATGTACGACATTTGCGAATTCTTTGCCGAGCGTCGTCGGCGACGCAGTCTGGCCGTGTGTGCGTGACAGCATCGGTGTCGCGGCATGCGTGTGTGCGATCGCCGTAACCATGCCGACGACTCGATCCAGCGCTGGCAGCAGCACTTCGGCGCGCGCGCGTTCGAGCATCAACGCGTACGCGAGGTTGTTGATGTCCTCAGAGGTACACGCAAAGTGCACGAACTCGGCGAGTGGCCCGAGCTCTTCGTCGGCCGCGAGTTGCTCCTTGATGAAGTACTCGACGGCTTTGACGTCATGGTTCGTGGTCTTTTCGATGGCTTTGACGCGTGCCGCGCCGGCTTCACTGAAATCACGGTCGAGCGCCTCGAGGACGCCACGCGCACGTTCAGATAAGGCCGGGATCTCGGGGATGCCAGGTTCGTCGGCGAGTGTCACGAGCCACGCGAGTTCAACCTTCACCCGGTGGTGGATGAGCCCGAATTCACTGAACAGCGGCCGCAGTGCGGCGGTCTTTCCCGCGTACCGCCCGTCGATCGGGGACAACGCCGTCAGCGCGCTCGAGTCCATGCCGGCTCCCTATAACAATGATAGAATTTGCCGATTTTAAACGGTTTTACACTACGACGGGGAGATTGCATGACGACGCGCATCGAACACGACAGTTTCGGCGACCTTGAGGTGCCGGAAGACGCGTTGTGGGGCGCCCAGACCCAGCGCGCCGTGCAGAACTTCCCGCTCAGCGGATTGACGCTACCCCGTGCATTCATTGAGGCGCTCGGTCTCATCAAGGCGTCTGCTGCGGAGGCAAATGAGGCGCTGGGGCTGCTCGATGGCAAGATTGCAAAGGCGGTCGTGAGCGCTGCGCTCGAGGTCGCCGCGGGCCATCACGACGCACACTTCCCGATCGACGTGTTCCAGACCGGGTCTGGCACCAGCACGAACATGAACGCGAACGAGGTCATCGCCGCGCTCGCGTCAAAGTCGCTTGGCACCAAGGTGCATCCGAATGACCACGTCAACATGGGGCAGTCGAGCAATGACGTGATTCCGACCGCGATCCACGTCAGCGCCGCGCTCCAAGTTGAGCGCCACTTGCTGCCGGCCCTTGCGCACCTCGCGACCACCATCGAAACCAAAGCGCAGTCGCTCGATGGCCAGGTGAAGACGGGGCGCACCCATTTAATGGACGCGATGCCGGTCCGGTTCAGCCAGGAACTCGGCGGTTGGGCCGCCCAGATTCGCAATGGCATCGCACGCGTCGAGGCGACGCGTCCGCGCCTTCACGCGCTTGCGCAGGGTGGAACCGCAGTCGGCACCGGCATCAACGCGGACCCACGATTCGCCGGCGAGTTCGCATCCCGCCTCGCGAATCGCACCGGCGTCTCGTTCACGGCGAGCCGGGATTACTTCGAGAGCTTGTCCGCGCAGGACACGGCCGTCGAACTGTCGGGCCAGCTGAAAGTGGTCGCCGTGTCGATGATGAAAATCGCAAACGATTTGCGTTGGATGAACTCGGGTCCGCTCGCCGGCTTGGGCGAAATCAGCCTACCTGCGCTGCAACCGGGGTCGTCCATCATGCCCGGCAAGGTAAACCCGGTGATACCGGAGGCGGTCGCGATGATCGCGGCGCAGGTTATCGGCAACGACGGCGCGATTACGGTCGGCGGCCAGTCGGGCAACTTTCAGCTCAACGTGATGCTGCCGATGATTGCCTACAACCTGCTGCAGAGCGTGCACATCCTTGGTAGCGGCGCGCGCGAACTTGCCGATTCGGCCATCGCGGGCTTCACGGTCAATGAGCAGGCCATCAAGGCCGCGCTCGCGCGCAACCCGATTCTCGTCACCGCGCTGAACCCGGTAATCGGCTATGAGCTGGGTGCGAAGATCGCGAAGACCGCTTACGCCGAAGGGCGTGCGGTCCGCGAGGTCGCGAAAGAGATGACCGATCTGTCGGACGCCGACCTAGAGCGGCTGCTAGACCCCGCCAAGCTCACCGAGGGTGGCATCGCTGAATGAATGTAGGAGCGGCGCCTTCGCGCCGCGATTACATCAGTGGTGATGCCCACCGGCGCCGTGCACGTGACCGTGTGACTTTTCTTCATCGGTGGCTTCGCGTACGTCGGTAATCTCGACGTCGAAATGCAGACGCTGGCCAGCCAAGGGGTGGTTGCCATCCAGCGTCACTTCCTCGTCACCAACCTCGATGATGGTAAAAATGACGTCACCCTGGGGGCCGTTCGCCATCACTTGCAGCCCCGGTTTCAGGTCCATGCCCGGATCGAACTGCTCGCGCGCGACGCCAATGACCATGTCGTCGCGTCGTTCGCCATAGCCGTTCTCGGGCTCGATCGTCACGCGCGACTGGAAGCCGGTCTCGGTGCCCTCAAGCGCTTGCTCAAGACCCGGGATGATGTTGCCGTGACCATGGAGGTAGCTCAACGGTTCGTCCGACGACGCGTCGATGACGGAGCCATCATCGCCAGTCAGGGTGTAATGCAGGGTTACAACGGTATCGCGCGAGATTTGCATGGGGTACCTTGAATTCAGCGGAGAAAAAGTCGATGAACATTGTACACGCACTGGCCCGCGCGGTGGCGCTGGGTGATGAGGCAGCCAAGGTCGGGTTCGATTGGCCCGACATACAAGGCGTGCTCGAGAAAGTCGCCGAGGAAAGCGAAGAGCTGCGCGAGGCCATCGCCAGTGGCGACCTCACACATTCCGAGGCCGAACTCGGCGATCTATTGTTCGTGCTGGCGAGCGTCGGTCGGCACCTTGGCATCGACCCCGAGCAGGCGATCGAGGGTGCGAACCGGCGATTTCGAGCGCGTTTCGATCGAATGTCGGCGGACCTCGCCGTCGATGGGCTCAGCTGGGACGCGTTGACGCTCGACGAAATGGAAACGCGGTGGCAGCAGGCAAAGAAAAGCCTGCTTTGAGGGATTCACCCTGTTTGTCCGCCGTGCGCGTTGGCCAATACTCGTTCCATGGGCCAAGGACTCGGCAGAATCCATTACATGGATGCAATGCGTGCGGTATTGATGATGCTTGGCATCGTCCTCCACTCCGCACAGGTGTTCAACCCGGCTAACGGCTGGGTCATTCACAGCGCGCACACCTTTCCGCTCGCGGGCTGGCTCGTCGAGGCCATCACGCTGTTCCGGATGCCGGCGTTCTTCATCGTCGCGGGCTTTTTCTGTCTGCTCTCGATGCAGAAGTACAGCGCGCGCGACTTCGCGGTCATGCGCGTCGAGCGGCTCGCGGTGCCGCTCGTTGTATGCGCGCTTCTACTCAATACCATGCAGACGTCGATTCTCGCGGGTTACGGCGCGCTGGACTTCGAATTGTTCTCGCACCTCGCGAACGGCAAGTGGATGTCCCACCTATGGTTCCTAAACCACCTGCTGGTCTATGTAGGTATCGGCTATCTCGTCAGCCGGTCGGGCTGGCAGTTGCCGGGCCTGTTCGGTCGCTATGCGGCCGCTGCGTTCTCGATTACGCCACCGTTCGTGCTGGTCGTGTTCGTCGCGGCGGCGCACCTCGTTCTGTTCAAGGGGCTCGGCGCGAGCGGGTTGCTCGGCCTGGGCGTGGTCGCGGGCACGCTCGACGTCTACAGCCTTGCGTGGAACGCGCCGTTCTTCGTCTTCGGGATGGTGCTGGGCCTGCGACGGGAGTTGCTCGATCGATTTTCCAGCGTATCGCCTGCGCTCGCCATTCTCGTCATCGGCGTCTGCGCGCCGATTGCGGCGGTCGGCGCCACGCTGGACAGCGCGCTGGTGCGCGTCGGTGCCGACTTCCTCAAACTCCTCGCAATTTGGCATGCGGCCGCGCTGTGTTTCGGAGTCTTCCGACGATTCGCCAATCGCCCGAGCGCGCTGATGACCACGCTGTCCGGCGCATCGTACACGGTGTACCTGTTCCACCATCTGTTTGTGATTGCGTTCGGCATCGTACTCATGAACTTCGGTATCGGTGGCATCCCCGGGTTCGTTGCGCTGGTCGCTGCCGTCGCATTGACGACGTTGCTTATCCACCAACACGTGGTCGCGCCGTCCCCGGTCGCGCGTTACTTGTTCAACGGGATTCGGACACAGAATGCGGGGATTTTCCCAGTATGGCTGTTGCGCCGACACACATAATCTAAAGCCAATGCGTAGCGTACTTTCAATCTTAATGATCGTGCTGGTCAGCCCCGCGCTCGCGCAGACGACGCATTACGTGGCCGCCGATGGACAATGTGGCGGTCTCTCGCCGTGCCACGCGACCGTCGCCGCGGGCATCGCCGGCGCGACGGCAGGGGATACGGTTGCGGTTTCCCCCGGTGCGTACGACGAAACCGTCACGATGAACGGCAAGGCCGGCGTCACGCTGAAAACGCATGCGCCCGACAAAAACGGCGCGTTGGTCTGCAAAGCGATTCCCGACGCAAAGCGCGCGACGCTAGCGGGCCCGCTAGCGCTCAGCGGCGGAAACGATAACGTACGAATTGTCGGGCTCGGTTTGCCGGCCGGTGTGCAGGTGACCGGCGCGGCGCAATCGCTGTCCCTGGAGGGCAGTGCAATCGGCGGGGTCTTCATCGCGAATTGCGTAGGCGCGACGCTCCGACACAATGTTTTCACGGGTGACGTTGTTATCAATACCTCGGCCGCGTGCGTGGTCGAGGACAACGCGTTCAACGGCGCGGATTTCAGGTTCGACCCGGCGGGTGTCGCGACGGACACCGTGCTGCGCGACAACATCTTCAGCAATGGCTCGTTGTCGTTCATCGCCGAGGACACACGCGACAACACGATTGCCGGCAACCGGATCAACGGTGGTGAGCTTGCAGTCGGTGGCCGCGACGCGGAGCGTAATCTCGTCGAACAAAACGCGATCGCTGGCGGCGGCCTGCAGCTGACTGCGAGTGGCGGGTTCGGCAACCGCCTAGTCGGAAATCATATTTCGGGTAGCCCCGACGTGGGGCTGTTCGTCGAGATCCGTGTTGCGGGTGGCAACGAGATTTCTGGCAATACCGCGATGGACAGCGTTGGCTGCGACATCGAGGACACAAGCCACCCGGACGTGGACAACACTTGGACCGACAATGAGTTCGGGACCGCGTGCGGGTCCGCCGACGGCTGACGGGTCCATTCAGCTTCGATTCAGCCGCTCCCCACTAGTGTTGCGTCCAACGAACCAAGGGAGCGGGCCATGATTAAATTCACGACAGTCGCGATTGCCGGGGCGGCGATGCTGGCTTCCGCCAGCGGCGTCGGTGCACAGGAAACACAGTACGCGTGGGCGCGGGTGCTCGACGTGCAGCCGGTCACACGCCTTGTCCGGACCGAAGTCCCCCAGCGAGAATGCCGTACCGAAGAGGTCACCCGGCGCGGTTCCGGCGCGAACCCAACGGGCGCGTTGCTCGCGGGCGCGCTAATCGGCGGTGTGGTCGGCAATCAGATCGGCAGCGGCAGTGGCCGCCGCGCGGCGACCGCCGCGGGCGTGCTGATCGGCAGCGGCATGGGTCATTCGAGCGCGACCAGCTCGCCGCGCACCTCGGTCGAGCAGCGCTGTGAGGTCTACACCGAAGTTCATGAAGAAGAGCGGTTCGACGGTTATCGGGTCAGTTACGAGTACGGCGGGGCGGCCTACGTCACGCGGACGGCGCAGCATCCGGGCGATCGCATCCGCGTGCAGGTATCCGTCCGGCCCGCATCGTTCTAAGATGCCCCGATGCCGCGTTTACTGACAGCCTTGCTTTTGGCCATCGCCGCACTCGCCTGCTCGCTGGAGGCGGGCGCGTTGCCGAGCGAGCAAAAGCGCGTGCCACAAGAGCGGCCGGTCGTGCCGCAAATCCGCTACTCGCTTGACCAGGCGGTCGCCATCGCGCGGCGTGAGGTGCCTGGTCGCGTGGTGGGGGCGAACTCCCGCTACCAGCGTGGGCGCGTAACGCACGAGGTGAAAATCCTGACTGAGCGGGGCGCCGTACACGTCGTACGGGTGGATGGGGAAAGCGGCCGCGTGTCGCACTGACGCACGATGCGCGTACTCCTGGTCGAGGATGAGGCAGCTCTGCGCGAATCCGTGCAGGACGCACTCACCGACGCGGGTTACGCACTCGATGCGGCGGCGGACGGAGAAGAGGGCCTGTATTACGGCACGGAGTACACGCCAGACGTCGCGGTGATCGATCTGGGATTGCCGAAGCTTAACGGCATCGAGCTCATCCGACAGCTGCGTGCCCAACACCGTTCCTTTCCGATTCTAGTATTGACGGCGCGCGACCGCTGGCAGGACAAGGTCGAAGCGCTCGGCGCGGGCGCCGACGATTACCTCGTCAAGCCCTTCCACGTTGAAGAATTACTCGCGCGGCTCAATGCGCTGCTGAGACGCGCATCCGGATGGTCGCAGCCCGTGCTTGCGTGCGGACCCATCGAGATCGATACCGCAGCACAGCAGGTGCGCGTCGGTGGCAACCCAATCGAGCTCACGACCTTCGAGTATCGCGTGCTGCACTACCTTGTGCTGCACGCGGGCGAGGTCGTCTCCAAGACCGAGCTCACCGAACATCTTTATGACCAAGACTTCGACCGCGACAGCAACGTCATCGAGGTATTTGTCGGCCGATTACGCCGCAAACTGGACCCTGATGGATCGCTCGGGCCCATCGAGACCCTGCGCGGACGCGGCTACCGGTTCACGCTCGCCCGCAGCGCGTGAAGCTGTCGCTCGTCACGCGGGTACTGGTCGCCGCTGCCGCGGTGATGCTCGTGTTCCTCGGACTCACCGTCTTCGCGCTGGATGCGGCGTTCCGCAATACCGCTGAACGCGCAATTGAAGAACGCCTGCAGATGCAGGTCCGCGCGTTGATTTCGGCCGCCGGTCAGGACGTCGATGGCCATCTGATCATGCCGCAACAGCTACCCGAAGCGCGGTACAGTAATCCGGGCTCAGGGCTTTACGCGCAAGTGCTCGACGGCGACGGGGATCCGTTGTGGCGGTCGCCGTCCACCGCCGGCCTCGCGATGTTGATTCCCGACGACTTTGCCGCCGGCGATGTGCTGTTTTCACGCGTGTCACTCGGCGACGAGGCCGAAGCCTTTCAGTACGGCTACACGGTGTTGTGGCACGACGGCCCCGGTGACGCCACACCGCAGCTCTACCACTTCTCGGTCGCGGAATCGCTCGAACCCTACCGCGCGCAACTCGCGCGCTATCGCGCGAACCTGTTCGGCTGGTTCAGCGTGCTATTTGCGGGTCTGATCGTCGCGCAACTGCTGATTCTTCGGCGGACGCTGCGCCCGTTGCGCACGCTCGCAACGGAAGTCGCTGCGGTAGAGCGCGGCGCGCAGGCCGGAATCGACGGCGCGTATCCGCGTGAGCTTCAGCACCTGGCGCGCAACTTGAACGCGGTCATCCGCAACGAGCGCGGCAACCTCGCGCGATACCGGAACACGCTCGCCGACTTGGCCCATAGCCTGAAAACGCCGCTCGCTGTCATCCGCTTCGCGCTCGACAGCCCCGGCAGGAAGCGCGACGAGACCATCGAGAAGCAAGTGGAGCGCATGAACGACATCGTGCGTTTCCAATTACAACGTGCACTCGCATCCGGCAGCGAGACCTTCGGCAAGCCGGTGCCGGTCGCGTCGGTCGTTGACGACATCGCGGCATCGCTCGCGAAGGTGTACGCGGGTCGCGACGTCACTTTCGAGAAATTGGTGCCGGCGGATGCCCTGTTCCGCGGCGATCGCAACGAACTGCTCGAGGTGCTCGGAAATCTGCTCGACAACGCCTACAAATGGGCGCAATCCCATGTCCGTGTGTCGGTGCAGGGCGATCTGGTAATCACCGTGGACGACGACGGCCCCGGCATTCCAGTGGCGCAGCGTGCCTCGGTGCAGGCACGCGGGACGCGCGCCGACGAGTCGGTCGAGGGCCAGGGTATCGGGCTCGCGGTCGTCGCAGAAACGGTGACGCGGCGCGGCGGCACGCTGACCCTCGACGACTCGCCCCTTGGCGGGCTGCGTGCCGTGGTGGCGTATCCCGCGCGACGCTGAGCGCCATCTGCAATAATGCGCAGGATGGCGAACGCTTGGTGGGGCGATTACGAACTCGGGGTCGGTGAAAGTGGGCGGTGGCGTATCGGACCGCTGCAGCTCCACGTTGAGCGTCGGCGCGCTGAGTGGCTCGTTCACTCGCTGTCGTCGGACGACGCGCGCGACGCGTTGTGCGAAATCGAGGTTCCGACCGCGATGCCGATGCCCGATGACGCGGATTCACACCGCTTCGTTCAGCGCGCGACCGGCGGCAAGATCACGCTGTCCGGTCGACTCGCCGACCGCCCGGTCGTCATCAAACCCGCGGTTCCGCTATCCGTGCCTGGCGGTGAGGAAGTCACGCTGTACGTCGGCAGCCCGGTCTGGGTCCAGATTGGCGTCGGCGAGCCGTCGGTTCACCTGCTTGAGATTCCGAGCCACCGCGCCAGCGACACTTGGGCGGGGCCGAACACGCGTGAAGGCATCGCGTGCTACGGGAGCCGGACGCTCGCACAAGTCGACTTCGCCGATTGCACCATCCGGCCGCACCGTGCGATTACCGAAGTCCAGGTTCGCAACAACGCAGTCGACACGCTGGTCGTGGAGCAGATTCAGTTACCCGCACCGCTGCTCGCGCTGTACGGGGGCGATGA
Source organism: uncultured Gammaproteobacteria bacterium (assembly GCA_964402835.1). Lineage (GTDB taxonomy): Bacteria > Pseudomonadota > Gammaproteobacteria > Natronospirales > JAIVGZ01 > JAIVGZ01. Next base: position 31,168 of record CAYODZ010000163.1, read on the forward strand.
CGGCGTACTGTGGACGCAGTCGGTGACGCTTACGCGCGACAATCGAGAACACGCCGCGCGGCTGACAATCGGCGTCGCTGCGCCCGCGACAGGGGGTGCGCTTCGACGCATCGGTGAACCGCGGAAGGCCGCTGACGGCAACATGATCGCGCAGGTATTCAACCGCTTATGGAACTTCTAGACTTCGTACGCGCCGGCGTGCTGGCGCTGATCGGTTTGATCGCGGCGCCTCTACTCGGGCGGCTAGTCCACCGCGTGACCCTCAAGTACACGGACGTGCAGCGCGCGATGATCGCGCGACGAATCGTGTTCTACACGATTCTGGTGCTGACTCTGATCTCGGTTCTGCGGGAGCTCGGCTTCAGCCTGACCGTCCTGCTGGGTGCTGCGGGTGTTTTGTCGGTCGCCATCGGATTCGCGTCGCAGACTTCTGTATCGAACCTGATTTCAGGTTTGTTCTTAATCGGGGAAAAACCGTTCGTGATTGGCGACGTGATTACGGTGGGTACCACCACGGGCGAGGTGCTCTCCATTGATATGTTGTCGGTGAAGCTCCGCACGTTCGATAACCTGTACGTGCGTATTCCCAACCAGATGCTGATCCAAACGGAATTCACGAACGTATCGCGGTTCCCGATCCGGCGTTACGACATGCAGGTCGGTGTCGCTTACAAGGAAGAGTTGACGCGAATCCAGGAGATTTTGTTCGACATCGCCGCGGCGAATCCGTACGCGCTCGAGGACCCAGCGCCGCTGGTGATTTTCATCGGCTACGGCGAATCCGGCATTAACCTTCAACTATCTGTCTGGGGCTTGCGCGAGAATTATCTCGCGTTACGAAACAGCATCGCGAGCGACGTCAAGCGCGTGTTCGACGAAGAGGGCGTCGAAATTCCGTTTCCGCATCGAATGCTGGTCAGGGCACCGACAAAACGCTGACCGACGGGCGCGACTCGGTCGGATCGAGTTGGAAGCCTTGCACCAGCAGTACGACGTCACCCGATCCGGCGATGTCGAGCGCCCGCGCCTGGGCGCACGCCAGCGCGGGCGCGTCCGCAAGCTCGTTTTCGGTCACAAGGCGTGGCACTAAACCCCATGAAAGTCGGAGCCGGCGACAGGTTGCCGCGCTCGACGACACGGCAATAATCGGCGCCGCCGGCCGCGCGGCCGACATGATCCCCGCCGACAACCCGCTACGGGAAACAACAACAACCGCGCGGACTCCGAGGTCGCGTGACAGTTGGGCGGTTGCTGTGGCGAGTGCGCGCGCCGTCCCGCTTTCATGGCCCGCGCGCTCGATGGTGCTGAACGCGCCTTGGGCCCACAGCCAGCCCTCGGCCTGCCGCGCGATGCGGTCCATCATCGTCACCGCCTCAAGTGGGTGCGCACCGGATGCGGTCTCCGCGGATAGCATCACGGCGTCCGTGCCACTCATCACCGCGTGCGCGACATCGGCAACTTCCGCGCGCGTCGGGCGCGCATCCACGATCATCGACTCGAGCATCTGGGTCGCGACGATTACCGGACGATGGCGTGCTCGGGCTTCGCGTACGAGCAGGTCCTGTGCGACCGGCACTTGCTCCGGGAGGAGCTCCACCCCGAGATCGCCGCGCGCGACCATCACCGCGTCACACGCATCGAGGATGGCATCGATGTCTTTGAGCGCTTCGGGCTTCTCTATTTTGGCGACGATTCCGGTCGGAACACCGCTCGCGTCGATGACTGCACGAAGCTCCGTAAGGTCGGTCGCGCTTCGAACGAACGACAGCGCCAACCAATCGACGCCGAGCGCGAGCGCGAAGCGTGCATCGTCGCGGTCTTTGTCGGTCAGCGACGGGGCCGAGACCGTGCTGTCCGGCAGATTGATGCCCTTGCGGTCCTTGAGTTCACCCCCATGCCGGACGCGGCAGCGGACGTCCGCACCTTCAATTGCGAGGACCTCAAGTTCGAGTTTGCCATCGTCGAGCAGGATGCGCGCGCCTGTATGGACGTCGTCCGCGAGCCCCGCGTATTGAGATGGGATCAGTGCAGCGGTCCCGGTCACCTCACGCGTAGTGACGGTGACCTCAGCGCCTTCGATGAGGCGAACCGCGCCATTTTCGAAACGGCCGGTTCTGATTTTCGGCCCGCATAGATCGGCGAGTACCGCTGGCTCGTTACCAACCGTTGCCGCCGCCGCCTTGATAGCAGCGAACGTCGCTGCGTGGTCGTCGTGGCTGCCGTGCGAGAAATTGAGTCGAAAGACGTCGACGCCACGGGCGAGCAGCGCTTCGATTGTGGCTTGCGACGATGACGCTGGGCCGAGCGTCGCGACGATGCGCGTGCGACGGCGTTTGAGCAGCGGAACTGCGGGTTCGATGGCCACGCCGTGTGGTGCCTATTCTTTGTTCAACTTCTTGAGCAGGGGCGTGATGAGGTCCATCGGCAGCGGGAAGACGATCGTCGAGTTCTTCTCGCCGGCGATGTCGGACAGGGTCTGCAGGTAGCGGAGCTGAAGCGCCTGTGGCGCGGTCGCCAACTGTTCGGCGGCTCGGACCAGCATTTCGGCCGCTTGCTGTTCGCCCTCGGCGTGGATGACTTTTGCACGACGAACGCGTTCAGCCTCGGCCTGCCGCGCGATCGCACGCACCATGGTGTCGTTGATGTCGACGTGCTTGATCTCGACGTTCGCGACCTTGATGCCCCACGAATCGGTTTGTTCGTCGAGAATCCTCTGGATGTCCGCGTTCAGCTTATCGCGCTCGGCGAGCATTTCGTCGAGTTCGTGCTGACCGAGTACCGAGCGCAGCGTCGTCTGCGCGAGCTGGCTCGTCGCGTCGTAGAAGTTCTCGACCTGGTTGATTGCGTTTTCCGGGTTTACCACGCGGAAGTAAATGACCGCGTTGACCTTCACCGATACGTTGTCGCGCGAGATGACGTCCTGCGAAGGCACGTCCATCACGATCGTGCGCAGGTCGACACGGACCATCTGCTGCACGCCCGGGATGATGATGATAAGGCCCGGGCCTTTAACTTCTTGGAATCGGCCCAGGAAAAACACCACCCCGCGCTCGTATTCACGCAGTACCTTGAACGCGCTGAACGCAAGGATCGCGAGGAAGGGGATGGCGATGTACAGAATCTGCAGAATCATTTCATTCTCCTGTCGGTGAAACTGTGAGCCATAGGCCATCTATCGCGATGACGGTGACCGTCTGTCCGGCGCGGACCGGTGCCGCGCTCGTGGCGTTCCAGAGTTCGCCGTCCAGACGCACACGACCGGTGCCGTCAAAGTCGTCGTACGCGGTGGCGGTGCGCCCAATCATGCGCTCGCGACCGGTCACGACCGGATTTCGTCGTGTCTTCAGCGCGAATGCGAGTGTCGCGAGCAATGTTCCGCCGGCGACGACGGCGATGGCGCCAATCAACGATTTCGAGATGCCGAAACCGGGCACGTCGGTGTCCATCAAGATGATCGAGCCGATCGTCAGCGCGGCGATGCCGCCAAGTCCGAGCGCGCCGAAGCTCGGAACGAAGGTCTCGGCGACGATCAGCGCGATGCCGAGTAGAACCAACGCGAGTCCGACGTAATTGACGGGCAGCATTTGCAGTGCGTACGCGGCGAGCAACAGAGAAATCGCGCCGACGATGCCCGGTACGAGCGCGCCCGGGTTGTAGCCCTCGAGCAGGAGGCCGTACAGCCCGACAATCAACAAGAGATAGGCGACGTTCGGATTCGTGATGGCCGCGAGTAGGCGGTTCCGCCAGTCGGGCTCGATGGCCGTCGTCGCGAGTCCCGCGGTCGCGAGCGTCACAGCGCCGTTCGCGGTCTGGACTTCGCGGCCGTCGGCCGCGGTGAGCAAACCGTCGAGGTCTTCTGCGATGAGGTCGATGACGCCCGCCTCGAGTGCCGCGCGGGCATTTAAGCTGGCTGCGTCGCGTACCGCTGATTCTGCCCAGTCCGCGTTGCGGCCACGCAATTCCGCAAGGCCGCGGATATAGGCGACGGCGTCGTTCACGGCCTTCAGGTTGCCGGCGTCTTTCGGTGTGTCGTCGGGCTTCGTTTCCGCGTCCTCGTCGTCCGCGGTCGGCTCGGGTGCTGGCGTCCCGCCCCCGAGCGCAACTGGGGTCGCCGCACCCAAGTTTGTCGCGGGCGCCATCGCCGCGACATGGCTTGCGTACAGCATGTAGGTGCCAGCACTCGCTGCGCGTGCGCCATTTGGCGCGACCCACATGATGACCGGGACCGGAGACGCTAGGGTGGCTTGAATGATGTCGCGCATGGCCGAGTCGAGGCCGCCGGGGGTATTCAGCTTCAGCACCACGACCGGCGCACCGCGTTCGGCGGCCGACGCGAGGCCGCGTTGGTAGTAGTCGGAGGTCGCTGGGCCGATCGCGTCGTTTATTTCGAGCACGACGGCGGTCCGGTCGGGCTGCGCGACCGCCACGGCGGCGGCGAGCCCAAGGGCAATCGCCAGCGCTGCCGTCCACCCCATCAAGACGCGCCAACCAGTCATGCGAGCATTATAGGCGCGCTACAATCCCAGCGTGCGGAAGCTCCCTCTCATTGTCTTGTTGCTCGGCGTGGCGACGTCACCCGCGGTATTGATGGCCGAGACCGAAACACCCGGTGATCGCCCGCGGATTGGACTGGTGCTGTCTGGCGGCGGTGCCCGCGGCGCGGCGCACGCCGGTGTCCTGAAAGTACTTGAAGAAAACCAAATACCGGTCGACTACATCGCGGGTACGAGCTTCGGTGCGCTGGTTGGTGGGCTGTACGCATCGGGACTTTCCCCGGACGAAATCATCGAATGGATCCGGGAATTCGATTACCAGCACGCCGTTGCGGACCGACCACCGCGCCGCGCGCTGTCGTTCCGACGCAAGCAGGACGACACCTCATATGCATTGCGCCTGGAATTCGGGTTTCGCGATGGTGCGTTCGTGCTTCCTCGCGGACTCATCAGCGCGCAGGAGCTTGGCTTCGAATTACGCGTGCGTGCGCTCCATAGCACGCGGTGGCGACACTTCGATGACTATCCCATCCCATTTCGTGCGATTGCGACCGACATTGAGCGGGCGCGTGCGGTCATTCTTGACGACGGCTCGCTCGCGGACGCGATGCTCGCGAGTATGGCGGTCCCTGGGGTCGTCGCGCCCGTCGAGATCGACGGCGACCTGTTGGTGGACGGCGGGCTGACGAACAACCTCCCGGTCGATGTAGTGCGTGCGATGGGCGCCGATGTCGTCATCGTCGTCGACGTTGCGACGCCGCTCGCGAACCGCGACGAACTCGACGACGTCGTCGGCGTGTCTGCCCAGGTCATCAATCTGCTTGGGCAGGAGCAGGCGCGGGCGGCCCTTGCGTCGCTCGGGGACGACGACTTGTTGTTGCAACCCGACCTCGGCGGCATCTCCGCAGGCGATTTCGGATTGATGGGCGAAGCGATAGACCGTGGGCTCGCCATCGGACCGGGCGTCGTAGCGCGTATGAGTCTGCTCGGGCTCGACGACTCGGCATGGGCGACCTGGCGCGACGCGCAGCGAACCCCCCGTGACCCGATGCCGCGCATCGAATTTATCGAGATCGATAACCCGACGGGTGTCGACGACCGACTGATTCGCGCGCGCATGAAACTGCAGCCCGGCTCGAACTTGTCGATGTCGCGCCTGCGGCGGGACATCGACGCGCTGTACTCAGTTGGTGAGTTCTCTCGCATCAATTTCGAGCTCCTCGAACGCGACGGTCAGCATGGGCTGCGGCTTGCGCTCACTGAGAAGGAGCTTGGACCGAATTACCTGCGGTTTGGCTTGAACCTGCAGGACGACTTCGGCGGCGATAGTGCGTACAACCTGCTTTTCATGCACAACCGTACGCGGCTGAACCCGCTGAATGGCGAATGGCGCACCGAGGTCCAGATTGGCGAGTCGCGGCGCATCGCAACCGAGCTCTTCCAGCCCGTAACTTGGCGCGGCGATTGGTTCGTGAGCCCGCGTATAGAGTCGACGCTCGGCGGGTTCAATACTTTTGACGGCGACGGCAACCAGGTTGCACGCTACGAGGTGAAGCGTGACGCGGCATCGTTGGAGGTCGGATGGCAGTGGCGCAACCTTGGCCAGATTGCGGTTGCGCCATTCCGAGAATCGGTGCACGCGCAGGTCGAGGTTGGCGATCCGTCGTTTCCATCGTTCGATGCGACAATCAGCGGCTGGGATTGGCGCATCGTCGTCGACCAACTCGATAACTGGAACTTCCCGGCGGACGCGTGGTTTCTTGAGATCGCAGGGCGCGATACCGCGGACTATGCGTATGCGCATTTTCATACCACCACCGCGTGGCAACCGACCGACGCGAACCGCGTTTTATTGAGCGTCCGTGCATCATCGCGGACCGCGGGCGTTTTGCCGGTGCAAGAGCGGTTCGGCCTTGGTGGCTTTCTCTCGTTATCGGGCCTTCGCCAGTATGAGTTGCGCGGCGATTATCTATTCAACACGCGTCTTCTCTGGTATCGGCGCTTGTTTTCGCTACCGCCAGGGCTCGGCGATGGATTTTATTTCGGCCTCAGCCACGAGCGCGGTAACGTATGGGCAACCCGCGACGAGGTGAGTCTCAACGATTTACGCTGGGGATCTGCGGCGTTTCTGGGCGCCGACCTCGTCTTCGGCGCGCTGTACCTTGGCATCGGACGCGCCGACAATGGTGATACCGGTGGGTATTTGTTCTTGCAGCGGAGCTTTCAATGATCCGGATTTTCACGACCGGCGGTACGATCGACAAGCTTTACTTCGACGCGAAGAGTGAGTTTGAGGTCGGCGCTTCCCTCGTCGACGACTTGCTGCGCGAGGCGGAAGTGCAAGTGCCGTTCGTGGTCGAAGCCGTGATGCGCAAGGATTCGCTCGAGTTGACCGACGAGGACCGTGCGTTGATTCGAGCGCGCGTCGAATCGGCCGCGGAGACGCGTATCATCATTACGCACGGGACCGACACGATGGCCGATACCGCACGCGCGCTGGCGGGCATTGCGGACAAGACCATCGTGTTGACGGGTGCGTTGCACCCGGCGCGGTTTCGGCACAGCGATGCGGAATTCAATGTTGGCATGGCGGTCGCGGCCGTCCAGGCCTGCGGACCCGGTGTCTGGATTACGATCAATGGCCGCGTTTTCGACGGCATGCGGGTTAGAAAGAATCGCGAAGCGAATCGCTTCGAAGACTGCTAGGAGGTCACCATGAAATTATTTCTGATAGCGATACTGGTTGCGGTTTGGGCGATGCCTGCGCAGGCGCAGCGGGTCCCCGAGGGCGAGCCGGTCGTCACCGAGGTCGCAGATGGCCTCTACATGCTGGAATGGGCGGGTGGCAACATCGGCATCTCGGTGGGCGAGGATGGCGTCGTGCTGATCGATGACCAGTACGCGCCGATGGTGCCGAAGAACCTCGCGGCGTTGCGCGAAATTACTGAGGCGCCGCTTCGCTTCGTTTTGAACACACACTGGCATGGTGACCACACCGGCGGCAATGAGCAGCTCGCGGGCGAGGGCGCGCTGATTATTGCGCACGACAATGTCCGGAAACGCCTAGCTGAGGGTTCGCTGATGCGCGAAATTCCGGCGGCACCGGATGGTGCGCTGCCCGTTGTTACTTTCGACAGCAGTGTCACGCTGCATTTCAATGGTCAGGAGGTCCATGCGTTCCACGTCGAGGCGGCACACACGGACGGCGATTCGGTGGTGCATTTTCGCGATGCGGACGTGATCCACACGGGTGATATCTTCTTCAACGGCCGTTTCCCGTATATCGATGGCGGCAGCGGTGGGAACGTCGCGGGCATGTTGGCCGCGGTCGACGGCATCCTCGCGTTGTGTACGCCGAAAACGAAAATCATTCCGGGCCATGGGCCTTTGACCAATTGCGATGGTCTGCGCGACTACAAGGCGATGCTGACCGTCGTGCACGAGCGGATCGCGAAGCTGATCGCGGGCGGCGCGAGCGCGGATGAGGTCGTGGCGGCGCAGCCCGCGGCGGAGTACGCCGAGACCTGGACCTGGAGCTTCATGCCGACCGATCGCTGGGTGCGGCTGGTCTACGACTTAATGGCTGAATAACAACTACTTATCGTAACTACCTAAGGCCCGTTATTGAACGTGGGAGCGGCGCTCCGCGCCGCGATGGTCGGGTCACTAAGCTCTGTACTTCGCCGTCGGACACGGCTCGCTCGGCTCGTGGGAAGTCCCCCAAATGGGACTTCCATCTCGCCTCGCGAGGTGCCCGTCGCCGTGCTCCACGCGGGTGGCTCGACCAATCGCGACGCGGAGCGTCGCTCCCACCTGACCCAGCCGACCTTGGCAGCAAGACCCCAGTCGGCCAGCGGAGCGGACGGACAACTCGCCGGGAGCGACCGAGACGACCGTGGGTAAGCCCTCAAATAGAGGGCGTCGCACGAAGTTGGCGCGGTAGACAGCGTCATCCGAGGCGGCAGTCAATCAGCCGCGCAGTCGAGGGAAGCGGCAGCGGCGAGTTCGGTCCGGCCGTCGGAGCAGGCCGCCACCAGCTCGCTGCCAACGGTCGGCTACAAATCGAACTTGATGCCCTGCGCCAGCGGCAGCGTGCGACCCCAGTTGATGGTGTTGGTTTGGCGGCGCATGTATTGCTGCCAGGAATCGGACCCGGCTTCACGGCCGCCGCCCGTTTCCTTTTCACCGCCGAACGCACCGCCGATTTCGGCGCCGGAAGTGCCGATGTTGACGTTCGCGATGCCGCAGTCGCTGCCGAGCGCCGACAAGAAGTATTCGGCGTTGCGAAGATCGGTCGTGAAGATGGCCGACGATAAGCCTTGGACGACACCATTCTGCATCGCGACCGCTTCCTCGAGCGTGTCGAACGGAATTACGTAGAGGATCGGTGCGAAGGTTTCGTCCTGGACGATTTCCCAGTCGTTCTCCGCGAGCACGATCGTCGGCTCGACATAGTGCCCGGGTCGATCGAGCACCTTGCCGCCACACAGAATCTTGCCGCCGTTTTTCTTCACCGCTTCCAGCGCGCGCTTGTAGTTGTCGATCGACTGCTCGGCGACGAGCGGGCCGACGAGCGTCTTCGGGTCCAGCGGGTCGCCGATACGCAACTGGCCATACGCGCCGACGAGCTTCGGAATCAGCTCTTCCATCAGCGAGCGGTGCACGAGCAGGCGACGTGTCGTGGTGCAGCGCTGGCCGGCGGTGCCGACCGCGCCGAATACGATGGCGGGAATTGCCAGCTTCAAGTCCGCGGATTGATCGATGATCATCGCGTTGTTGCCGCCGAGCTCAAGCAGGGAGCGGCCCATGCGTGCGGCGACGCGCTCGTTCACGCGCCGACCGATTGCGCACGAACCCGTGAACGACAGCAGGTCCACGCGGCGGTCGTCGACGAAACGCTCGGCGAGATCGGTACCCGCGTCGAGGAACATCGAAAAAATACCCGGGAAGCCAGCGTCCTTGAGCGCGTCGTTGCAGATTTTCTGCACCGCGACCCCACATAGCGGCGTGCGCGGAGATGGCTTCCACACAGTCGCGTTACCGCAGACCGCCGCGATGAATGCATTCCACGCCCAGACCGCGACCGGGAAGTTGAACGCGGATACGACACCGACGACGCCGATTGGATGCCATTGCTCGTACATGCGGTGCTCTGGGCGTTCGGAGTGCATCGTCTTGCCATACAGTTGGCGCGATAGCCCGACTGCGAAGTCGGCGATGTCGATCATCTCCTGCACCTCGCCGTCGCCCTCGGCCTTGATTTTTCCCATCTCGAGCGAGACTAAGCTACCGAGCGCATCCTTGTGCTTGCGCAGCGCTTCGCCTACGAGTCGCACCGCTTCGCCGCGCTTCGGCGCCGGCACCTTGCGCCATTCGTCGAACACCACGCGTGCTTCGGTGATGACCGTTTCGTAGTCCTCCGCAGTGGACGGAACGACGGTCGCGATGGTCTCGCCCGTCGCCGGATTGGTCGACGTGAGTTCGCCTGCGCCGGCAAGCCAGCCGCTCGAGGCAGCCCACGTCGTGCGGTTCGTTTGCTCGAGGCCGAGCTGCGAGAGGATTTCTTTCATCGGTGTTTCTCCAAGTCGTAATGCCGTCCAAATCGATTGTTCAAAATGGCGCCAAGCGTGAAATCCTCTTGACGCACGAAGCCTTTGTATTGATCGGGGGTGCCGAGCACGAGATCGACGACTGCGCACGCACCCGCAGCAGTCGTGACCTGAATGGCGGTCCACTCGCGGCCGGCGATCGTCGTGGGGTATACGTGTCGCACGAACGTGTCTTCGCGCAGCACGCCATCGCGGTGACCGCTGACGGACACGTACACAATCACGACATCATCGTTTGTCTGCGGAATCGCGTGCTCGAGGATGCGTTTGAGCGTGTCACGGTCCTCGACGAGACGCAGGTCCTGCATCAGCAGTCGCGCCATCACGCAATGGCCGGGGTAGCGGAGTGTCTTGTAGTTCATGCTGCGTGCGCGGCCCGCGAAACTCTCGCCGAGCGAACCAAGACCGCCTGAGGTGTTGAATGCCTCGTACTCGACGCCGTCGAGTATCAATGATTCGAGGCCATCGAGCGGGCGTAACTCCACTTCGTGGCCGTCCTCGACCGCGAGGCACGGATTCGCGTACTCATTGATGAGTCCGTCGGTGGACCACGTCAGGTTGTACTTCAGCGCATTGTTCGGGTGCGCTGGCAACGCGCCGACCCGTAGACGAACCGTGTCAATCTCGTCGAAGCGGCGCATCAGCTCTGCGGCCGCGATGCTGATGAAGCCCGGCGCAAGCCCGGTCTGTGGCACGAACGCCGTCGTCGCGCCCTCGGCCGCCGCGCGCACCGCACGCGTGCTGGTCACGTCTTCCGTCAAGTCGAAGTAATGCACGCCCGCTTCCCGCGCAGCCGCCGCGACCGGCGGATTTGCGAAGTAGGGGAGGCAGCAAATGACCGCGATGCAGCCGCGTAGCTTGAGGCAGCGCGCAACCGCGGTGGTGTCCGTGGCGTCGAGCGCGAGGCTCTGCACCTGGCGGGGCCAATGTGCGTTCGCCACGGACTCGGCGGTCGCTGCATCGCGGTCCGCGAGCAACACCTCGAAATCACCGGAATCAGTGAGCATGCCGGCGACCAGCGAACCGATCTTGCCGGCGCCTACGACAAGTACACGCTGCATATGCGTATGGTAGCATCTGCGCCCCGTGAGCAGACCGAACACACCCGTGCGCTGGACCCCCGATAGCTGGCGTTCGAGGACTGCGGCACATCAGGCCGAGTACCCCGATATCCACGCGTTGAAATGCGCGCTCGCGGCGCTGCGAGAGCGCCCACCGCTTGTGACCAGCGGTGAAATTGAAAATCTGAAGACTCAACTCGCCGCTGCTGCCGGCGGCGAACGCTTTTTGCTGCAGGGCGGTGATTGCGCAGAGAGTTTCGCCGACTGCAACCGCGACGCGATCGCATCAAAGCTCAAGATTCTCTTGCAGGTCAGCGTGGTGCTCATGCACGGCCTGCATCGGCCGGTGATTCGCGTTGGTCGCGTCGCGGGTCAGTACGCGAAACCGCGCTCGGCGGACACCGAGACGCGCGCTGGGCACACGCTGCCGAGTTACCGCGGCGACCTTGTGAATCGCCCCGAATTCGATCGCGATGCGCGGACGCCGGACCCCGCGCGTCTGCTCGAGGGTCACGACCGCAGCGCACAGACGCTCAATTACATCCGCGCGCTGCTCGACGGTGGCTTCGCGGACCTTGGCCATGCGGACAACTGGGACATCGAGTTCGCGCGAGATGCGCCGCTTGCTGGCGAGTACCGGCGCATCGTTGCCGAAATCGTCGCGGCCGCCCCCGTATCGAGTGCGGAGTTTTTCACGAGCCACGAAGCGCTGCATCTCCATTATGAGGAGGCGCAGACGCTTTGGGATCCGCGCCTCGAGCGCTGGTACCTGACTTCCACCCATTTTCCGTGGATTGGGATGCGAACCGGCGGCATTGATGGCGCGCACGTTGAGTTCTGCCGTGGACTCGCGAACCCGCTCGGGCTGAAAGTCGGGCCTGGTTTTGACGCAACAGACCTCAAGCGCGTCATCGAGACGCTCGATCCTGAGGGCGAGCCCGGACGCCTGACACTAATTAGCCGCTTCGGTCGCGCGCGCATCCATGATGAGCTGCCGCGCTGCATCGCCGCCGTGCAAGCGACGGGTCGTGCGGTCGTGTGGAGTTGCGACCCGATGCACGGCAATACCCAGACGACCGCGTCGGGCCAAAAGACGCGGCACTTCGAAGACATCCTGTCGGAACTGCGCGCGGCGTTCGAGCTGCACGCCGCGGCGGGCGCGCCGCTCGCCGGCGTGCATTTCGAATTGACCGGGGACAACGTTACCGAGTGTATCGGCGGTGCGCGTGGCTTACAGGAAGCCGACCTCGAGCGTGCTTATCGTTCGACGGTCGACCCGCGGCTCAATTACGAGCAGGCCCTGGAGCTCGCGATGGCGATCGCCGGAACGCACGCCGCCTGAGCAGCGGCGTCGCGTCGGCGTCGAGCCAACGCCCCGGTTCGATGCCGTCCAGCGTCCAGGAGCCGACGCGCCAGCGAATCAGGCGCAGCGTCGGGAGGCCGACCGCCGCGGTCATGCGTCGCACCATCCGGTTCCGACC
>CAYODZ010000164.1:0-21990 GCA_964402835.1 uncultured Gammaproteobacteria bacterium
GTCCCTAGCACCGTGTACCCGAGTCACTTCGGAGGAACCGTTGAGCAAAGAATTGATGTTTTATTGCGTACCCCAGGAAGCCATCATGAGCACTGGGCATTGTAAGAAATTGCGTACACGTCCGTCCGGCAAGGCGCCGGCGGGCAGCCAGCCAAAGCTGGCCGCGTGTGAAAAGTGTGCGATGTATCCGCTCGTCGACAAGTTGAAAGTGCCGACGGTGACTTTGAAGGCCTATCTCGACGGCGCGAAGCCAAAACCGGTGAGTGCCAAGCTCGTACCGGCAGTAAACGCCTAGAGTATCCTCCGAGGCCGAGAGGCGATCCGAAAGGGTCGCCTCTTTTTTTTGGGTCGGCGACGCCTGCCGGCGCGCCTCCACGGTCGATGAAGACGCGGTCTTCATCTTCCTTCGCGCTTCGCGCGGGCCTTTTGCTTTAACTCACTGATTCGTTTTGATTGAGTTGCTGGTGAGTTGGGCCGCCTGCCGGCGGCCCGAACCGCTGCAAGCTTGTAATGTGGAAGCGGCGCTTTCGCGCCGCGAAGGTCGGGCTGCCAAGGCTTGTTGTGTCAGGTGGGAGCGACGCTCTCGGCGTCGCGATGATCAACTGAAGCGCGCAACGACAGGGGTGTGGTCCGACGGTCGGTTCCAAGTGCGCGGTTCCACGTCGATGGTGACGCCCATGCAACGCTCCGACAGCGACTTACTCGCGAGCACATGGTCGATGCGCAGGCCGCGGTTCCGCCGGAACGCACCCATCCGATAATCCCACCACGAGTAACTTCCACCCTCGCGGTTGAACAAGCGGAAAGTATCGACGAGCCCGAGCCCAGTCAGACGCACGAACGCGTCACGCTCGGAGGGACTCACCAGCACGCTGCCTTCCCAGGCGTCGGGATCGTGCACGTCGCGGTCATCAGGCGCGATGTTGAAGTCGCCGACGACACAGAAGTCCGGGTGGGTTTTCATCTCTTCACGGCAGAACGCTTCAAGCGCCTGCAGCCAGTCGAGCTTGTACAGGTACTTGTCGGAGCCGACTTCCTGACCATTGGGTACGTACAGGTTCAGGAACCGCAGGCCGCCGATCGTGCAGCCGAGCACGCGGCGCTGCGGATCGATGAAGCCGGGTAGGTCGGTGACGACGTCTTCGATGGGTTCACGGCTCAGCACCGCAACGCCGTTATACGTCTTCTGGCCGGCATACGCGCACTGGTAACCGGCCGCCTCAAGCTCGGCGACCGGGAACGCCTCGTCGAGCATCTTGATTTCCTGTAGCCCGACAATGTCAGGCTGCGCCTGCTCCAGCCAGGTGAGCAGGTGGGGGAGGCGGACTTTCAGCGAATTGACGTTCCAAGTCGCGACGAGCATCAGGCGACCATGCCGTACTGCTGGAGCAGCGCGTCGATCTTCGGTTCACGCCCCCGGAACTCCACGAAGCCGGTCAGCGCATCCCGGACACCGCCGCGCTCGAGGATGGCGTTCAGGAAGCGTTGGCCGGTTTCGGTATCGAACACGCCGTGTTCCTGGAATACGGCAAACGCATCTGCGGCGAGCACCTCCGCCCATTTATAGCTGTAATACCCGGCCGCGTAGCCGCCGCCGAAAATGTGCGTGAAGCTATGCGGGTACTGGTTCTCAGGCACATAGGGCACGACCGTCACGCGGGCTCGGATTGCGGCGAGGTGGCGGTCGACGACGCCGGGCTCGTTGGGCGCGGGGTCGCGATGCAGTTCGAAGTCAAACAGCGCGAATTCGAGCTGCCGCAGCATGTCCATCGCCGCAAGGTAATGGCGAGACGCCGTGAGCTTGTCGAACAAATCATCCGGTAGCGGTTCGCCGGTCTCGTGGTGTCCGGAGATCAAAGCGAGCGCATCGCGTTCCCAACACCAGTTCTCCATGAACTGGCTCGGCAGTTCGACCGCGTCCCACTCAACGCCGTTGATGCCGCCGACGGCCGGCAACTCAACGCGTGTGAGCAGATGGTGTAAGCCGTGGCCGAATTCGTGGAAGAGGGTGGTGACCTCGTCGTGGCTGAGGAGGCTCGGTCGCCCACCCGACGGCGGTGAAAAGTTGCATACGAGCCACGCGACCGGCATCTCGACCGTGTCGCCCCGGCGTCGGCGTGAACGACACTCACCCATCCACGCGCCACCGCGCTTGCCCTTGCGCGTATAAAGGTCCAGCCAGAAATGCCCGCGTGGCTCGCCGTCGGCGCCCACGATGTCGTAGAACGCGACGTCCGGGTGCCACGCGTCCGGCGCCGCGTCGCCGTCACGACGCGAAATTTGGATGCCGTAAAGACGCTCGACCACCTTGAACATCCCGTCGATCACCGTCGGCGCCGGAAAGTACGGCCGCAAATCTTCGTCCGATAACGCATATTTCTCGCGGCGCAGTTGCTCGGCCGCGTACGCGACATCCCACGGCTGAAACTCGGCGATGCCGAGCTTGTCGCGCGCATAGTCGGCGAGCATCTCGACGTCCGCGCGACCCGCGTCCCGGCTGCGCTTCACCAAGTCGTCGAGGAATCCAGCGACTGCATTCGTATCAGGCGCCATTTTGGTCGCGAGCGACAGCGACGCAAAATCGTCAAAACCGAGTAGCTGCGCGGACTCGCGTCGCAGTGCAAGAATCCGACGCATCGTCTCGGAGTTGTCATGCTCGGAACCCGCGCCAGCGCGCGTGACCCATGCGCGGTGAACGGTTTCGCGCAGCGCGCGGTCCAGGCCATGGGAGAGCACGGCGTGGACCACCGGAAAATCGAGCGTGACCACGAACCCGTCGACTTTACGGTCGGCAGCTGATTGGCGCATTGCATCACGGGCGTAGTCCGGAAGGCCGCCAAGCCGCGCATCGTCTTCGAGGTGGAGCGACCACGATTGCGTCGCGTCGAGCACGTTGTCTTCGAAGCGGGACTCGAGCTCGGATAGCTCGAGTTGCACTGCACGGAAGCGCGACCGCGCAGGCTCGTCGAGATCGACACCGGACAGGCGAAAGTCACGCAGTGCATTCTGAAGTAGGCGGCGCTGCGCGTCATCAAGTGCCTCGCCGCTGTCGGCGACTTCGCGCCACGCGTCATACAGCGCACGATTTTGGCCCACTTCAGAGTGGTAATCAGACAACTTGGGCAGGCACGCATTGTGCGCAGTGCGAAGTTCGGGCGAATTGCGGACCGCGTTCAGATGCGCGACCGGCGACCACGCAAGGTCGAGCCGCTCGTCGATGTCCTCGACCGGTTGCACAACGCCGCCCCAGGTGCGCGGCGTCGCGGGGTCCAGGATGCGGTCGAGCGCGGCCCGGTTTTCGGCCAGGAGCCGGTCGACGGCAGGCTCGACGTGGTGCGGTTCGATTGCCGAGAACGCCGGCAAGCCGGTCACTTGAAGTAGCGGATTCTCCATCAGGTCAAACGGGCTCCAATCAGAAAAACAGCCGATCCGCCAGCCACGAAGAACGCAGCGAGCAGGGCGAAGGCCGACAGTCTAAAGCGGCGCGTCAATTTGTGCTGCGGCAGCGCCGACAACAGGAACGGCCGATTGTGATGTCGGGGTGGGCACGCTAACACGTGAACACCCGGCCGCAACGCCCGCGCGAGTTGTTCTTCACGCACCTCGTCCTCGGCCGTGCGGCGCGCCGCTTCCCATTCAACGAGGTCGACCTCGCCATCCTTGTTCATATCGAACCGCCGCACCAGGTCCTGCGGATCGGCTTTCATCGCGGCGAGCCGGAGGCGGACTTCTTCAGCGGTATTGAAGTCGGAACCGGCGCCGCCTTCCGTGCGGAACCACCCCAAGGCGAACAACGGACGGTTTCGCGCGAGCCGACGTTCAGTGAATCGGTAGCGTCCGCCGACCCAGCGGCGCCAGCCGGCATCGGGCGGCTTGCCGGACCACTTTGGATACTGCCCGTGCCAGCGATCGGAAATCGAGGTGATGACGGAGGCGCCATCGGGGTCGATGACGCACACGCCGGTATCGTCATCGAGTGCGAACAGACATTCGCTCACGCGGTACACGAGCGTGCGCCAGTGCGTGCTGCGGTTCTTGCCGGAACCGGTAGTGACCTTCTCCTCGACCTTGTATTCCCACCAGACGCAAGGGAGGCCCGTCAGCGGGCCGGCGATGCTCGGACCGTCAAGGAGACGCGCGATACCGTCGAGTTCCGCATAGCCCTGCGCGGCGGAGCGGATGCGGGAGGTCGGCACGTCTTCGAGCAGGCGTGCCCGGCGCAGGAAGTAGAACGAGAACAGGAATGTGGCAACCGCCGTAACAATCAGCAGCGCGGTGAATACCCAGAACTCGCCGTCGCCCGCACGCGCGGCCCACGCGGCAAAATCAGCCAAATAGCGCCTTCACGTCGACGTCGGCGGTCTCGCTCGCGGAGAACTCGAGGAGCTCGGCCGGCTTGAATGCAAACATCCGTGCGACCACGACATCCGGGAACTGCTCAATCCGAATGTTCAGCGTGTTTACGCTTTCGTTGTAGAACTCGCGGCGGTCGGCGATGGAGTCCTCGAGGCCGGTGATCCGCGCCTGCAAGTGTCGGAATGTCTCGTTGGCCTTCAGGTCCGGGTACGCCTCGGCCACCGCAAACAGGTTACCAAGGCCCATGCGCATCATGCCTTCAGCGGCACCCACGCCGGCGACGTCGCCTTTCTCACGCGCGCTCCAGGCGGCCGCACGGGCCTCCATGACCTGGCGCAGCGTATCCTGCTCGAAGCCCATGTATTGCTTGCAGGTCTCGACAAGTTTCGGCAGTTCGTCGTGACGCTGTTTCAACAACACGTCGATGTTTGACCACGCCTTCGACACGTTGTGCTTCAGGCTGACCAGCGCGTTGTAGATGGTTATGATGTAAACAGCGAGGGCGATGAGTAGGCCCAGGAATATGAAGTTTCCGATGCTCACGCGCGCATCCTCCCCACAGGTATTGTCGCGAGTATATCCAGATAGATGACCGAGCGCATACAGACTTTGGTGATTGGTGGCGGCAGCGGCGGGCTCGCTTTCGCGCAGCGTGCCGCGCAGTACGGCCGCGAGGTCATCGTCGTCGAGGGCGCGCGCCTCGGCGGTACCTGTGTGAACCAAGGCTGCGTGCCAAAAAAGGTGATGTGGTACGCCGCGGAGCTCGCACACGCGCTCGACGACGCTGAGGGCTACGGTTTCCGTATCGACCGTGCGAGCCACGATTGGGCGACGCTGAAGTCCGGGCGCGATGCCTACATTGCGCGACTCAACGACATCTACGCGCGCAATCTCGCCGCACGCGGTGTCACGCACGTTGACGGCTGGGCGCATTTCACGGGGCCGCTTGCGGTGGCGACCGCCGATCAAGAGTGGGACGCCGAGCATGTCGTCATCGCGACCGGCGGCACGCCGACGTTTCCTGATTTGCCGGGCGCGGAGCTTGGGCTCTCGTCGGACGATTTTTTCGAGTTGTCTGAGCGCCCGCGTCGCGTGGCGATCATCGGCAGCGGTTATGTCGCGGTCGAGATCGCCGGTGTGCTGCGCGCGCTCGACAGCACGGTCGAGCTATTCATGCGCCGCGAAGGGCCGCTACGGAGCTTCGACCCGATGTTGAGCGAGACACTGGTCGAGTGTCTCCAGCTCGACGGCACGGTGCTCCATACGGGCGCGGTGGTCACTGCGCTGGAGGGCAGCACGGGCGCGGTCACGCTGCAGATGCGGGACGGCCCGGCACAAGGGCCGTTCGATGCGGTGATTTGGGCAATCGGCCGCGAGCCGCGCACCGGCTCGCTCGGCCTCGACAATGCCGGGGTGGCGGTTGATGACGAGGGCTATGTCACGACCGACCTTTACCAGCGCACGAACGTGGACGGCGTGTTCGCGCTCGGCGATGTGACCGGGCGACTCGCGCTGACGCCGGTTGCGATTGCGGCGGGTCGTCGGCTTGCGGACCGCTTATATGGTGGGCAGCCGACGCGGCACCTCGACTACGAGAACGTGCCGACAGTGATTTTCACGCACCCGCCCATCGGCACGATCGGGATGACCGAGGCCGAGGCGCGCGCGAAGTACGGGAATACCGTGCGCGTGTATACGACGCGCTTCACGCCGATGTACTACGCGCTGACGCCACGCCGTGTGCCCGCGGCGATGAAGCTTGTGACGGTCGGCACGACTGAGCGCGTGGTCGGCTGTCACGTAATCGGGCAGGGCGCGGACGAGATGCTGCAGGGCTTCGCGGTCGCGATCCGCATGGGTGCGACGAAGAAAGATTTCGACGACACCGTGGCAATCCACCCAACGTCCGCCGAAGAACTGGTGACCCTGAAATAATGATTCGCGGCGCCAAGGCGCCGCTCCTACAACCATGGCACCTGTAGGAGCGGCACCTTTGTGCCGCGAACAAGCAACAGGAGGCGACATGCTTCGAACCTTGGATGGAATTGCACCAACACTCGGTGAGCGCGTCTACGTCGATGAGTCGGCCGTCATCGTTGGCGACGTCACGATCGGCGACGACAGCTCGATCTGGCCGTTCGTTGCGGCACGCGGCGACGTGAACGCGATCCGCATCGGTGCGCGCACGAACATCCAGGACGCCTGCGTGCTGCACGTCACGCACGACGGCCCGTACACGCCAGGCGGTATCCCGCTCGTCATTGGCGACGACGTCACCGTCGGGCACAAAGTGCTGTTGCATGCGTGCACGATTGGAAACCGCTGTCTGGTCGGTATGGGGGCGGTGGTGATGGACGGTGTCGTGGTCGAAGACGAGGTCTTCATTGCAGCCGGCACGTTGGTGCCGCCCGGCAAGCGCCTCGCATCGGGCTACCTGTACCGCGGCAGCCCTGCGAAACAGGCGCGGCCATTGACGTCAGACGAACTCGAGATGCTGCAGTACTCCGCGCAGCACTACATGCGCCTTAAGGACCGCTACCTCGCTAACCCCTGAGATCGCGGCGCGAAGGCGCCCGCTTATTCGCGGCGCAAAGGCGCCGCTCCTACAGGTGCCGTGGACTGAGGAGCGGTTTCGCGTCGGGGCTGATCCCGAACCACACGCGCCAGCATTCGACCGCCTGCTCGACCAGCATGCCCCAGCCGTCTGCGGTTCGCGCGGCGCCGTTCTGCGCGGCCCAGCGCGTGAACGCGGTCTCGCCGTCCTTGGTATAGAACAGGTCGACCGCGAGCGAGTCGGGGCCGAACACTGACGGCTTCAACGCAGGTAGTTCGTCGGTGATGGACGCCGAGGTCGCGTTGATCACCACATCGTAGCCGGCTCCCGCCGATGCGAGCGGGGCAGCGACCACGCGGCCGAGAAACGCGAAACGCGCGGCCACTTGCTGCGCGGTGGTGTGAGTGCGGTTCGCGATGACGATTTCAGCGGGCCCATGTGCGAGGAGCGGCGCGACGATGCCACGTGCGGCGCCGCCCGCGCCGACGATCAGGATGCGCTTGTCGGCGAGTGCTACGCCGAGATTTTCGGTGATGTCGGTTGCGAGTCCGGCGCCGTCGGAGTTGTCGCCGAACACGAGCGTGCGCGATTCGAAGCGGAGCAGGTTGACCGCGCCGGCGAGCTTCGCGCGGTCGCTCGCAGCGTCGACGACCTCCAGCGCGGCGACTTTGTGCGGCACCGTGACGTTCGCACCCACGCCGCCGCGTCGTGCGAACGCCTGCATGGCGTCCGCGAGCGTGCCGGGCGCAGCATCAATCAATTCGAACTCGATCGTGCGTCCAGTCTGCTCAGCGAATGCGTGATGGATGCCGGGCGATAGGCTATGGGCGATTGGGTGCCCGAACACCGCGAGCCGGTCAGCCATTAGCCGAGCGCGGCGCGGAGCCCGAAGAAGAACACCACCGACAGGAACGCACCGGCCGGTAAGGTGACCGCCCACGACATGAAGATGCGGCTGACGACCTGCAGGTTGATTGCGGTGATGCCGCGGGCGAGGCCGACGCCAAGGACTGCACCGACGAGCGTGTGCGTCGTGGAAATCGGAAGACCGGTGCCCGATGCGAGCACGATGGTCGCCGCCGCCGCCAGGCCCGCCGCGAAGCCGCGGCTGGCGTTCAGGTTCGTGATACGCGTGCCGACGGTCGCGATGACCTTATGGCCATAAGTTGCGAGCCCGAGCACGATGCCGACGCCGCCGAGCATCAGCAGCCACGGCGAGACGACGCTGGTTTGTGTGACCGAACCGGATTGCGCAATGTTAATGACCGCGGCCACCGGGCCAATCGCGTTCGCGACGTCGTTGGAACCATGCGCAAACGCCATTGCGCAGGCCGTGATGAGCATCAGTACGCCGAAAATCTTTTCGACCGTCGCGAATTGGAAACTCACGTTGTCGGCGGCGACGAATTTGATTCGCTTGATCATCATATGTCCGACGAACGCGATGACCAGACCGAGTGCGGCGGCGTAGAAGTACGACTCCGCAATCGAGAGCTCGAGGCCGACGTGCTTCAGGCCTTTCATCATCGTCACGAGTCCGATCAGGAAACCCGTGAGAAAGATGTACGCAGGCACCCAACGCCGTGCGGCTGCCAGCGGGTCGTCGGTCTCCAGCACGAGTTTTTGCACGCTCACAAACAGCGCCCACGAGAAGATACCCGCGAGTACCGGTGACACGACCCAGCTCGCGACGATGCTGCCGACCTGGTCCCAGTGCACCGCCTCCATGCCGATGCCGACCGCGCCGAAACCGATCACCGCACCGACGATCGAGTGCGTGGTCGATACCGGCCAGCCGCGCTGCGACGCGATCAAAAGCCAAGTGCCGGCCGCGAGCAGCGACGCGAGCATGCCGTAAATCAGGAGTTCCGGTGTGTCTACGAGCAGCGACGAATCGACGATCCCACTGCGGATCGTCGAGGTGACGCCGCCACCCGCGAGCACCGCGCCGGCGAACTCGAATATCGCCGCGATAATGATGGCTTGCTTGATCGTGATCGCGCGTGAGCCGACCGCGGGCGCCATCGCATTCGCAACGTCGTTCGCGCCAATGCCCCACGCCATGAAAAGACCGAACGCAGCCGCGAGCGCGATGTAGACATACATGAGTTCCATGCCGGGGACCCTATCTTCAGTTCGCGAGGATTAGGTGCAGGCGACTGCCGACACGCTCGGATTCGTCGGCCAGATCGCCGATCCAATCGATGATTTGGTAGAGAAACATCACGTCAACCGGATAGAGCTCCTTCTCGATCGCGAAGAGCTCGGCGCGCAGCTCCTTTTGCAGCGTATCGGTATCGGCCTCGATGCGGCCGATCTCGTCGATCATCCCGCGAACGCGCCTTGCCTCGGCGCCGCCGAATCCCGTTTCGAACAGTTCGTCGAGTTCGTTCACGGTGGTCTGCGCTTGAATCGCCGCTTCGTGACAGCGACGCACGAAGCCGACGAAACCGGCGTGTAGTTGCGGTGGCAACTTCATCTTGCGACCGGTCATCAGCCCGGCCACGTCCTTCGCGCGGTTCGCGATGCCATCCTGCGTGCGCAACAACTCGATGAGGTCCTGCCGTGCAACGGGCATGAACAGCGAATTAGGAAGGTTCAACCGCAGTGATTTCTTTTGGTCGTCGGCGGCACCCTCGACGCTCGATATCGTTTGCTGGAGCTCAGCGGCCTTGTCCCAGTCGTCGGCGACGACCGCGTCGATGAACTCGACGAGTCGCGCGACGGCCTCGGTCGCACGGTCCATGTGGTCCTGCATCGGCTTGACAGGCGATGCACCGAAAATCTTCGACATGTAATCGGCCATGGCGTTTCCTATTTCTTCGTCAACCACTCCGCGGCTTGCGGAGCAAAGTAAGTGAGAATTGCGTCGGCGCCCGCGCGCTTAAACGCGAGCAACGATTCGAGTACGATTGCGCGCTCGTCGAGCCAACCGTTCGCCGATGCAGCCTTCAGCATCGCGTACTCGCCGCTGACCTGGTACGCGAAGGTCGGGACGCCAAACGCATCCTTGATGCGTTGGACGATGTCCAAGTAAGGCATGCCTGGCTTCACGAGCACCATGTCAGCGCCTTCGTCGAGGTCGAGTGCGACCTCACGGAGTGCCTCGTCGGAGTTTGCGGGGTCCATCTGGTAGGTGCGCTTGTCGGCGCGACCCAGCGCCGTTGCGGAGCCAACCGCGTCGCGAAACGGGCCGTAAAACGAAGACGCGTACTTTGCCGCGTACGAGAGGATGAGTGTGCGTGTGTGACCGGCGGCCTCAAGTGCGTCGCGGATCGCGCCAACGCGGCCATCCATCATGTCGGACGGTGCGACGCAGTCGGCGCCGGCGTCGGCGTGTGACAGGGCCTGGCGCACGAGCGCCTCGGCCGTTTCATCGTTCGCGACGTCGCCGTCATCGCCGACGAGCCCGTCTTGTCCATGCGTCGTGAACGGGTCGAGCGCCACATCGGTGATCACGCCAAGCGAAGGAAACTGCGTCTTCAGCGCGCGCGTCGCGCGTTGCGCGAGACCGTCCGGGTTCCAGGCCTCGGCAGCCTCTTCTGACTTCTGGGTGTTGGGGACGACCGGAAATAGCGCGAGCGCCGGAATGCCAAGCGCGACTGCGCGTTCGCCGGCGGCCAGCAACGCGTCGAGGTCAAGGCGCGACACGCCGGGCATCGAGGCAACTTCGACTGTACCCGGACCCTCATGGACGAACACCGGCCAGATGAGGTCGGCGGGGGACAATGTGGATTCGCGCACGAGATCGCGCGCGAAAGGATGTTGGCGCACTCGGCGCATTCGGATTTTCATTCGGACACAATCGGCTCGTTATCGAAGTATTGTACGCCGCGCAGCTTCGACGCGAAAATCGCGGTGCGTAACGCTTCGATGGCGTCGAGGCGCGGGAAGCCGCGGCGCCAAGCGAGCACCATCGTGCGACCCGGCGGATGCTTACCGCTGAACGGCCGCACGGTGAATAGCCGCCGCTGACTCGGTTCGAATCCCGTCGAGGTGACCGGCACGACGGTAATCCCTAAGCCGGTCGCGACCATGTGTCGGATGGTTTCTAGGCTCGAGCCCTCGACGGCGCGTTGCAGGCTGTTGCCTTCGCCGGCCGAGTCGCAATCCGGGCACGCGGCGAGCACTTGATCACGGAAGCAATGACCCGGCCCAAGCAGCAATACGCTTTCATCGGCGAGTTCCCGGGCTGGAATCGAATTGCGTTTGCCCCACGGGTGGTCAGCCGGTAGCAGCAGCATGAAGGGCTCGTGGTAGAGCGGCCAAGTCACGACCCCGGGCAGGTCGAAGGGCTCCGCCACGATGATGACATCGAGGTTGCCGTCGCGGAGGCGGTCGCCGAGCCTCGACGTGTAGTTCTCCTCGACGATGATCGGCATTTGCGGCGTGTGGCGCTTCAGCCTCGGAATCAAATGCGGGATCAGATAGGGCCCTGCGGTGTAAATTGCGCCGATCCGCAAGGGGCCGACGAGTTGGTCACGGCTCTGCTCTGCGAGGTCCCCGATGCGGTCAGCCTCCTCGAGCACGCGCCGTGCCTGCTCGATGATCACGGTGCCGCTGGGCGTGATGACGACCTCGGCGTGCTGCCGCTCGAACAGTTGGACCCCGAGTTCCTCTTCAAGCTTGCGCACGCCGACGGACAGCGTCGGCTGGGTGACGTGGCACGCGGCAGCCGCGCGACCGAAATGCCGTTCGCGCGCGACCGCGACCACATACCTGAGCTCAGTGAGCGTCATTGTCAGATTCTATCAAGGTCGGGGACACACGGGGTCAGGCACCTTCTGGCACTTTGGTGCCTGACCCCGTGCGTCCCTTTATCATGGGGTATGAGAGAACTGACGCGGTGCCCGTGGGCGGGTGACGACCCGCTGTATCAGCGCTACCACGATGAGGAATGGGGCGTGCCGCAGCACGACGATCACCGTCTGTTTGAGCTCATCACGCTCGAAGGCGCGCAGGCGGGGTTGTCCTGGATCACCGTACTGCGCAAGCGCGAGCGGTACCGCAAGGTCTTCCACGATTTCGACCCCGAGCGCGTTGTCCGGATGACGCCGCGCGCGCTCGCGAAGGCGCTCGAGGACCCCGGCATCATCCGGCACCGGGGCAAAGTCGAATCAACCGTGAGCAATGCGCGCGCGGTACTCGCAATCCAAAAAGAGTTCGGCAGCCTCGACGCGTATTTGTGGTCGTTCGTCGACGGCAAGCCCATCGTGAACTCACCCAAAACGACGGCCGGCGTGCCGACGACGACGCCGATCTCCGATGCGCTGAGCGTCGATCTCAAATCCCGCGGCTTCCGCTTCGTCGGATCCACGATTTGCTATGCGCTGATGCAAGCGACCGGCATGGTCAATGACCACCTTGTCAGTTGTTTCTGCTCCACACATACTCATTAGCGAAGACTAGCGTCAGGGGGACGCCATGAGCCTCGGAAATATCGCCGTCGATGAACTTCCGCCGTCCGTGGAGACGCAGTGGCATCACCGCCGCGACTGGCCTGAGGACAGCATCGGGCAATTGATGGAGTCGCCGACGGCGGTGTTTCCGCCCGATGCGACCGTCGACGACGTCATCGCTGCGTTGCGACCCATCGTCGGTACACAACTCATCACCTACTGCTATGTGGTCGACCTGCGCGGCAAGCTGCTTGGCGTCGTCACCATGCGCGACCTCTTGTTCGCGCGCCGCGAGCAGATCCTCGCGGAGCTGATGCTGGTCAATGCGGCGACCCTCGATGCGAAGATGGACTTGCAAGACGCGATGCGCAAAGTCGTCAATCTACATTTCCCCGTGTATCCGGTCTGTGACGATAACCGCCGTCTCGTCGGACTCGTACGCGGACACGTGCTGTTTGAGCAGCGTGCGTTCGAGCTCACCGCGCAGGCGGGCTCCATGGTCGGTGTGAAAGGGGAAGAGCGCCACGCAACCCCGTGGCGAACGAGCTTGGTCTATCGGCACCCGTGGCTGCAGTTGAACCTGTTAACCGCCTTCATCGCCGCTGCCGTGGTGGGGATCTTCGAGGACACCATCGCGCAGATTGTGTTGCTCGCCGTCTTCCTGCCGGTGCTCGCTGGCCAATCAGGCAACACCGGCTGCCAGGCGCTCGCGGTGACCATCCGTGGCCTGACGCTCGGCGACCTCAAGCCCGGCACTGAGCGCGCATTGATGATCAAGGAGGCGCTGCTGGGCCTGCTGAATGGCGCGCTGGTCGGCATCGTCGCGGGGCTCGGCATGTACTTCTATGCCGGCTGGCAGGGCTACGAATCGCCGCTGGCAATCTCGGTCATTGTGTTCCTGGCGATGGTCGGCAGCTGCGTCATCAGTGGCGTCTCGGGTGCGTTCATCCCGCTCGCGCTGCAGCGCGTCGGGGCCGACCCGGCCACCGCGTCGAGCATCTTCCTCACGACGGCGACCGACGTGATCAGCATGGGCCTGTTGTTGGGACTCGCGACTGTGTTCCTGCTCTGACGGGGTGTTAAAATCGCCCGATGAGTAAAGGGCCGATTTCCGAGTTTGTCGAGTATCACTACCGCCACTTCAACGCTGCGACCGTGGTCGATGCGTCACGCGCGTACAGCGCGCACCTCGCCGACGGCGGCAAGATGATGGTTACCCTCGCCGGCGCGATGAGCACCGCAGAACTCGGCCTCTCGCTCGCGGAAATGATTCGCCGCGACAAGGTGCAGGCCATCACGTGCACCGGCGCGAATCTTGAAGAGGACATTTTCAACCTCGTCGCGCACGATTTTTATGAGCGTGTTCCGAATTACCGCGATTTGACGCCGGCCGACGAACAGGCGCTGCTGGAGCGGCATCTGAACCGTGTGACCGACACCTGTATCCCCGAGATGGAAGCGATGCGCCGCATCGAGGCCGTCGTCGCTGAGGATTGGGTCGCCGCAGACAAAGCCGGCGAGCGGTACTTCCCGCACGAGTTCATGTTCCGACTCATCAAGAGCGGCAAGCTCAAGGGCAGTTACCAAATCGACCCGAAAGACAGTTGGGTCGTCGCGGCCGCCGAGAAGAATCTTCCGATGTTCGTGCCGGGCTGGGAGGACTCGACCCTCGGCAACATGTTCGCGGGCCGTTGCATCACCGGCGAGGTGAAGAACGTCCACACCGTCCGCACCGGCATCGAGTACATGACGGAACTCGCACACTGGTACATGCGTGAAAGCGAGAAGCACTCGATTGGGTTCTTCCAGATTGGCGGCGGCATCGCGGGCGACTTCCCGATTTGCGTGGTGCCGATGTTGTATCAGGATCTCGAACGCACCGACACGCCGGTGTGGGGCTACTTCTGTCAGATCAGCGACTCGACCACGAGCTATGGCTCGTACTCGGGTGCCGTGCCGAACGAGAAGATCACGTGGGGCAAGCTCGGCGTTGATACGCCGAAGTTCGTGATCGAATCGGATGCGACGATTGTTGCACCGTTGATGTTCGCCCACATCCTCGGCTGGTAGTGCTTCCGCGCATCGACGAATTCGAGTTCGCGCCGGGTCGCGTGCTCGCCGGGAAGTACGAAGTGCTCGAACGGCTCGGCAAGGGCTGGGAGGGCGAGGTGTACCGACTGCGCGAAGTTGCGACCAGCGTGGAGCGCGCCGCAAAGTTCTTTTACCCACACCGTAACCTCGGCGACCGCACGATGAAGTTCCACGCGCGCAAGCTCGCGCGATTGTCGCAGTGCCCAATCCTCATCCGGTATTTCACGCACGACCAGATCCGCTTCCGCGGACACACCGTGAAGTTCCTCGTGTCCGAACTTTTCGAGGGTGAGCAGCTCGCGCACTTCATCAAGCGGCAGCCAAAGAAGCGGCTCAGCCTGTTCGAGGGCCTGCATTTGTTGCACGCACTCGCCGGCGGGCTCGAGCAAATCCACGAAGTCGGCGAATACCACGGCGACCTGCACGACGGGAACATCATGGTGCAGCGCAACGGCATCTATTTCGACGTGAAGCTCGTTGACTTGTATCGGTGGCACGGCACGGCGACCGAGAACATTCGCGAGGATGTGTGCGACGTTATCCGCGTGTTCTACGACGTGGTGGGTGGGCAGAAGGTCTACAAGTCACTGCCGCCCGAGGTGAAATGGATTTGCGGTGGCCTCAAGCGTTCGTTGATTCTCAAACGCTTCCGGACTGCGGGTGACCTGCGTTGGCACCTCGAGCACATGCAATGGGAAACGCTCTGAACCGCTTCCGCGCGGGGCGCGCGGAGCGGGGCGCGTTCGAGGAAGAGTTTCTCGTCGTGTGTCCGCGGTGTGCGAAGCGCGCACGCGTTCACGGCGAGCCGCAGAAGCTGACCTGCCTGCACTGCGGCATGAGCCGTGACTGCGATGCCCAAGACCCGCTCAATTTGTGGTTGGCCGTCGATTGCTGCGGGCACACGCTGTACGCGAACAACGTGGCGCATCTGGATTTCCTGGAGGGCTTCGTCGGCGCGACCCTACGCGAACGCAATCCCGATCCCACCCACGGCTGGAGCAATCGTGCGCTCGCGAGCCGCTTACCTGCGTGGTTGAAGAGCGCGGCGAACCGTAGCGAAATACTTAAAGCAATCCGTAAGTTACGCGCTACGCTCTGAACATCCGCGACGGGTCGGCAAACGCCTTGAACTCAAGCGCGTTGCCCGCCGGGTCGTCGATAAAGAGCGTCGCCTGTTCGCCAACCTCACCTTTGAACCTCACGTGCGGTTCGATCCGGAACTGGGTCCCGGCGCCGCGCAGTCGCTCCGCAAGCTCATTCCAGGCATCCATCGAGAGCACGGCACCGAAGTGGCGGACCGGCACTGCATCGCCATCGACCGCGTTCGCGCGGACCGTGGTGGCTTCATCGCTGAGGTGCGCGGTGATCTGATGGCCGAAAAAGTCGAAGTCGATCCAGCGCGCGGACTCACGGCCGACCGTACAGCCGAGCAGACCGTGGTAGAAGCCGCGGGCGGCTTCGAGATCGTTGACGGGGAAGGCGAGGTGAAAGGGCGTCATTGCAAGTCCTCAGCAGACAAATCAAATCCAGTCGCGGGCGGTCAAGTATCGCGCTGTCAGTTCGGCTTCGCGTGATCCGGGCTCGGGTGTGTAGCCGTATTGCCAACGGACGAGCGGCGGCAGCGACATCAGAATCGACTCGGTGCGGCCGCCCGATTGCAATCCGAACAGCGTTCCGCGGTCCCAGACGAGATTGAACTCGACATAGCGACCGCGTCGGTATAGCTGGAAGTCACGCTCGCGTTCGCCGTACGCAGTGTCTTGGCGCCGGTCGACGATCGGCGTGTACGCGGCCAAGAACGCGTCACCGACCGCGCGCATGAATTCGAAGCTCTTCTCAAAGCCCCATTCATTGAGGTCATCGAAGAACAGACCGCCGATGCCGCGCGGCTCGCTGCGATGCTTCAAGTAGAAATACTCATCACACCAGCGCTTGTAGCGCGGATAGACGTCGTTACCGAAGGGCGCACACGCATCGCGCGCGACGGTATGCCAATGCACGCAGTCTTCGTCATACCCGTAGTAGGGCGTGAGGTCGAAGCCGCCACCGAACCACCAGACCGGCGTATCCGTATCGCGGCCCGCGACGAAGCAGCGCACGTTCATGTGTGTCGTCGGCACGTGCGGATTGTGTGGATGCAGCACCAACGAGACGCCGGTCGCCTCGAAATCCTTACCCGCAAGTTCAGGCCGCTGCGCGGTCGCGGACGCGGGCAACGCGTCGCCACACACGCGCGAGAAACCGACGCCGGCCTGCTCGAACAGACCTCCCTGGGTCAGAACGCGTGAAATCCCACCGTTCGTGAGGTCGGAGCCCGGTGGAAGCGACGCTCTTGGCGTCGCGATTTCTTTCCGATCCCACCGGTCCTCGACGAAGCGACCTTCTCCATCCAGCGCCTCCAGCCCCTCGCATAGCCGCCCTTGAAGCGCTTGCAGCCAGCCCGCGACCGCATCGAAGTCGTGTGCCGCCATCAGCCAGCCCTCACCACATCACCGGTCAGCGCATCGCGAATTTCCGTCGGACGGGCGAGGCCGCCACATTCCCCCAGCACGACCGCATCCAGCGACTCGCCAAACACCGCAACGGCGCCTTCTGCGGTTTTTGCAGGCGCGCAGCCGTGCAGGTTCGCGCTGGTGGAGACGAGCGCGGTTCCCGCAGCCTCGCAGAGTGCAGCTGCGACGGGGTGTGCCGTCACCCGCACCGCAACGCCGGTATGGGCGCCGGTGATCCAGGTCGGCGTCGCCTCCCCGGCGGGCACGATCCAGGTCGTTGGCCCCGGCCAGGTTGCGAGTACGCGCTCGGTGGCCGCATCCGGTAGCTCGCCGATAAACGGGCGCAGTTGATCGAGCGACGCTGCGATCAGCAGCAGCCCTTGGTCAACGGAACGGGATTTCATTTCGAGGATCTTGGCGACTGCGCGTTCCGCCGTCGGGTCGCACCCGAGGCCATACACCGCCTCAGTGGGGTACGCGACGACGCCGCCGGCGCGGATGGCCTCAGCAGCGGCGCTGAACGACAGGTCGTCCATTATTTCTTCTTCGTCGGGGCCTTCTTGGCGGCCTTCTTTTTCGCGACTTTCTTTTTTGCAGCTTTTTTCTTCGTCGCTTTTTTCTTCGTTGCCTTCTTCTTGGCCGCTTTTTTCGGTGCCGGCGCTTTCTTCTTGAACCGGCCACGCTTCACCGGCGCCTTTTCCAAGAGCTCCTTGCACTGCTCGAGAGTCAACGATGTCGGTTCCACGTCTTTCGGAATACGCGCGTTCTTTTGTTTGTCCGTGATGTACGGACCGTACCGGCCATTCAGGATTTCGATGCCAGCGTCGGGCCATTCACGGATGAGTCGGTTCGCATCGGCGAGCTTCTTGGCCGCAACAATTTCGAGCGCCCGCTCACGACCGAGCTCGTACGGGTCGTCGTCTTTCACCGACGCATATTTCGAGCCGTACTTCACGAACGGACCGAAGCGACCGATACCGACGAGCATGGGCTCGCCCTCGGGCGTCTCACCGAGTTCGCGCGGGAGCTCGAACAGCTTCATCGCCTCATCGTATGTGATGGTGTCCATTTTCTGGCCCGGACGCAGGCCGGCGAACTTCGGTTTCTCGTCATCGTCGCGAGTACCGATTTGGACCATAGGCCCGTAGCGGCCCATGCGAACGGAGACCGGCTTGCCCGACTCGGGGTCGGTGCCGATCACGCGCGCTTGCTGGACGTCGTCTCGCGTGACGGATTGTTCTTTCTCGTCGACGAGGTCCTTAAAGCGGCCCCAGAACTCATCCATCAAGGGAACCCATTCCTCTTCACCGCGCGCGACCGCGTCGAGCTCATCCTCGAGCTTTGCAGTGAAGTCGTAGTCAACGTAGCGCGTGAAGTGGTCCGTCAGGAAACGATTGACCATGCGGCCGATGTCCGTCGGGATGAAACGGCGCTTGTCCATTTCAACGTACTCGCGCTGCTGTAGCGTCGAGATGATCGCGGCATACGTCGACGGCCGGCCGATACCGTGTTCTTCGAGCGTCTTGACGAGGCTCGCTTCCGAGTAGCGCGGCGGCGGCTGCGTGAAGTGCTGTTCGGGTTTGATTTCGACAAGGGTGAGAACATCGCCTTTCTCGAGCGGCGGCAGATTGCGCTCGTCATCGTCTTCCGGCGTCTTGTCGTCGACATCCTCGAGGTACACGGCGATGAAGCCGGGTTCGACGAGCGTGGAGCCGCTGGTGCGGAACCGGTTTCCCGGCCCGCAGTCGAGATCCACGGAGACCGTGTCGAAGACGGCGTGCATCATCTGGCACGCGATCGTGCGCTTCCAAATGAGCTCATAGAGGCGCGCCTGGTCGGCGGCGAGCCGCGCGCGGACCGAGTCGGGGTCCTGCGACGCGGAGGTCGGGCGCACGGCCTCGTGCGCTTCCTGTGCGTTTTTCGCTTTGGTCTTGTACATCCGCGGCGTATCGGGCAGCGACGCCTTGCCATACCGCTCGACGATGGTCTTGCGGATGTCGGCGATCGCTTCGCGACCGAGCGTGACGGAGTCGGTTCGCATGTAAGTGATGAGCCCGTTTTCGTACAGGCCCTGCGCCGCACGCATCGTGCGTTGCGCGCCGAAACCCAGCTTGCGCGAAGCCTCCTGCTGGAGCGTCGAGGTCGTGAACGGCGCAGCCGGGTGGCGCTTGCGCTGTTTCTTTTCGACCTTGCTGACGGTGAGCTTGCCGCCGGCCGCCGCGAACAGGAGGTCGCGGACTTCGTGGGCGCGCTTCTCGTTATTGATGTCGAACTGGCCGAGCTTCTTGCCGTCGAGCTCGTTCAACTTCGCGGGGACTGTCTGGCCGTCTTTGGTCGTGTCGGCCTCGATGGTCCAGTATTCCTGCGCCCGGAATGCGTCGATTTCGTCTTCGCGCTCACAAATCATGCGTAGCGCCGGGCTCTGTACGCGACCCGCCGAGAGGCCCGGGCGGATTTTCTTCCAGAGCAGCGGCGACAGGTTGAAGCCGACGAGGTAATCGAGCGCGCGGCGCGCTTGCTGCGCGTTGATCAGGTCATGCGAAAGCGTGCGCGGGTTCGCGATGGCGTCTTGCACCGCATTCTTCGTGATTTCGTGGAAGACGACCCGGTGTACAGGGCGGTCACCGAGCTGGTTCCGCTCCGTGAGGAGCTCGAACAAGTGCCACGAAATCGCCTCGCCTTCGCGATCCGGGTCAGTTGCGAGATAGAGCGCATCGGCCTTCTTTAGCGCTTTTGCGATGGCATTGATGTGCTTTTCGCTGCGCTCGCTGACCTCATAGTTCATCCTGAAGCCATGCGCGGGATCCACCGCGCCTTCTTTCGGCACGAGGTCGCGCACGTGGCCATACGACGCGAGCACGGCGAAATCCGGGCCGAGATACTTCTCGATGGTCTTCGCTTTCGCGGGAGACTCAACTATGACGAGGTTTTTACTCATGACTGGGTTTCAGTTCGCAGGGGCGACCGCTCGCGGGCCGCCTGGTACGGCACAGGAATCAGTGGAACTCGCCGGACCGTTCTTCGAAGAACAGGTCCTCCATCCATGGTTGCGGCGTTTCCTCGCCGGGTTGGTTGAACATGACCATCAAGACCACCCATTTGACCTGGTCGATATCGATATCGTCGGACTCGAGCGCCATCAGACGGTCGAGCACCACCTCGCGCTGTTGGGCGTTCAGCAGGCCAACCTGCTCGAGGTAAAGCAGAAAACCACGGGCCTCGGGCTCAAGTCGCGCAACTTCTTCGTTCGCGAAAACGCGGACGGAGCGGCTCGCAGGCATCGCACATTCGCCCTGACCCGGCTCAGCGGCCAGGCCCTCAAGCCATGCAAAGGCTTTGGAAATCTCGGTGCGGCGAAAGCCCGCTTCCTGCAATTCGACCCGGAGCGATTCCTGGTCGGGGTTCATCTCGGTCTCGTCATCCATGTAATTCTCAAACAGGTACATCAGGACATCGAGCACGTTTTCTTTCATCCCAAGTCCCCATTCAGGCGCCTGGCGTAGCCCCCGCCGGGCGCGGATTCCACGAGACCGCGGAGTTCCATAATCAGGAGCATGGACGATACGGCATCAGGCGTCAATCCGCTCCGCTTGACCAGCCGGTCGACCGAAGCGGGCGTGTCGTCCATGCATTCAAGCAGTTTTTCGTAGTCGACATCGGGCTCGAACGCGCTGGTCTGATTCGTCCGATCGGGGTGCGATGCCGCCCCCTCTGCGCCGACCAAACCCAGCATTGGCCCGAGTTCTTCGACGATGTGCTGCGCGGTATCGACGAGTTTGGCACCTTGGCGAATCAAGTAGTGGCAGCCCTTTGCGAGTGGATTATGGATGGACCCGGGGATTGCGAATACCTCGCGGCCTTGCTCGGCAGCGAGGCGGGCGGTGATCAGCGAGCCACTCTTCACAGCCGCTTCGATGACGAGGGTGCCGGCCGCGAGCCCGCTGATGATGCGGTTACGCCGTGGAAAGTGCTCGACGCGCGCGCCCGTTCCGGTCGGAAATTCAGAGACCAGCGCACCGCGCTGAGCAATCTCGCGCCCGAGCGCGGCGTTGCGTCGTGGGTAAATCTCGTCGAGCCCGGTCGCGCACACCGCAATGGTGCGACCCGTGCTGAGCGCGCCGCGGTGCGCCGCCGCATCAACGCCAAGGGCGAGCCCACTGACGATCGTGAAACCGCACTCGGCGAGGTAGGCCGCGAACGCTTCGGCATTCTCGAGGCCGACGCGTGTCGGATTACGCGAGCCGACAATCGCGAGCGTCGGCGTCGTGAGCAGCGACGGGTCGCCGACGACGAACAGCGCGAGCGGCGCGTCATCGGTTTGCGCGAGCAACGGGGGATACGCGTCGTCGGTGCACGGAATGAAATGGTGGTCGGGTGACCCGAGCCACTCAGCATCGCGTTCGATGGCGGGCCAGTCGGGTTCTTCGCGGCGCGCGCGTGACTCGAAGACCGCGCGCGGTGAACCGTGGCGCTCTAGCAGCGCGCGCGCAGCTTGCGGGGAGAGGTTCGGCGCGCGCACGAGCGCGAGCCACCACTGGGTTTCGTCAGTCACGAATTGGCGCCTTCCTTGGCACATCGCGGCGCGAAGGCGCCGCTCCTACAACGGAAATTATGGGTTTTTGACCGAATCACCGATGGCCATGTCGCGCGTCGACCGCATTACAAGCCCGTAGGCGACGCGCTCGGTCGCGCGGAAAACAATGAGTTCGCCGCCGCGTTCGTCCGGAAGCTGCACGGTGCGGCTGCGGAACAGCCCGCCGCGCGCGTTCGGGTCTTTCATTTTCTCGCCAGCGCGCCAGATCGAAAGCACGACGCCGGGCTCGATGCCGTCGCGTGTGCCCCGGTTGATGACGACCACTTTATATTGGGCGACGGCTAGGCCCTCGCCAACGATAGCGATGATGCGTCCCGTGATGTCGGTGTCCGGCGCGCGCGGGTACAGATTTTCGCTCTGTGGCGCGTCGCTCTGAATCAACCGGTCGCCGGTCTTTGCCTCTTGACGGCTCGCGGTGATGAGCACCGTCGCGGGGTCGCCGAGGCGATCGAGGGTCGCATCCGCGATGTAGGTCGCCTCGTAGCCCAGGACTTCGCGCGTCTC
>CAYODZ010000165.1:0-4075 GCA_964402835.1 uncultured Gammaproteobacteria bacterium
CGTGCACGACCTGTTCGCGAACATGGCGTGTCACGGCGCCGTGCGTGCGCACCGGAAATTGACCGTTCCCGAAATGAACGCGTTGCTGCGCGACATGGAGCGCACGAAACACGCGGGTCAGTGCAACCACGGTCGCCCGACTTGGCTTCGCCTGCCCATGGCCGAACTCGACGCAATGTTCTTGAGGGGCAAATAACTCTGGGCGCCACCGATTCCGATCGAAGCGCTGTAGGAGCGGCGCCTTCGCGCCGCGATGGCGACGCTGACAGCGCCACCGGGCGCCCGGTTCTGTGCATCATGGGCCCGACCGCGTCGGGTAAGACGGCGCTTGCCGAACGCATTGCGCACGAGCTACCCGTCGAGCTCGTGAGCGTCGATTCCGCGCTCGTGTACCGCGGCATGGACATCGGCACCGCGAAGCCCACCACACCACACCGCCTCGTCGACATCCTCGACCCGTCCGAGCCGTACTCCGCCGCGCGTTTTCGTGATGACGCGCTGCGCGAAATAGACGACATTCACGCAGCGGGGCGAACGCCACTATTGGTCGGCGGCACGATGCTCTACTTCCGCGCGTTGTTCCGTGGCTTGTCTGAATTGCCGCCCGCGGATTCGCGCGTGCGCGCTGAGATTGCCGAACGCGGTGAACGAATCGGTTTGGAGGCGCTGCACGCAGAACTCGCCCGTGTCGACCCGGTCGCCGCGGCGCGTATTCATCCGAACGACCCGCAGCGCGTGCAGCGCGCACTCGAGGTGTGGCAACTGACCGGTAAGCCGATTTCGTCATTGCAGCAAGGCGGTGTTGGCAGCGTTCATGACTACCGCAAGCTCGCGGTCGCGCCAGCCGATCGCGCAGAACTCCACCGGCGCATCGAAGCACGGTTCGCGGTGATGCTCGAGCAGGGCCTCGTCGACGAGGTGAAAAGTCTGCGCGCGCGGGGCGATCTCAACGCTGACCAGCCCGCGCTACGGGCGGTCGGTTACCGGCAACTTTGGCGGCATCTTGACGGCGACGGCACACTCGACGAGGCCGTCCGCCGTGCGGTGTTCGCAACCCGGCAGTTAGCCAAGCGCCAGTTGACCTGGCTGCGCAAGGAGCCGGACGTGGCGTGGCTGGATTCCGGCCGGGAAGGGTGGCTAGACGACGGTGTGCAGTGGGCCCGCTATGCTACGATGCCTATTCGGTAACTCACGCCCAAGAAGGAGCCTCCGATGCCAAAAGGACAATCGTTGCAAGACCCGTTTCTGAACGCGCTGCGCAGGGACAAAGTGCCCGTATCGATTTACCTCGTGAATGGCATCAAGTTGCAGGGCCAGATTGACGCGTTCGACCAATTCGTCGTGTTGCTAAAGAACACCGTGAATCAGATGGTGTACAAGCATGCGATTTCCACCGTGGTGCCCACGCGCAACGTGAAGTGGAACGAAGGCGAGAGCGAGGATTGATTACCGCCTTTGTTTGAACGACCCCAGCACGGCGAACGATGCATTCTGGTCGCACTCGACGACCGCACCGGTGATTACGACGCCGACCGCGCCGAATTCATAGAGCTGGCCCGCTCCGCGGGCGCCGAGGTCATCGAAGTGTTCGATGGTCCGCTGAACCGTATCCAGCCGCGATTGTTCATCGGCACCGGTAAGGCGGCGCAACTCGCCGCGCGCGTGAAAGCCGTCGGCGCGGAACTCGTGATTTTCAACCATCCGCTTGGCCCGAGTCAGGAACGCAACCTAGAGAAACTGCTGGAGGCGCGCGTGCTCGACCGCACCGGACTGATCCTCGACATCTTCGCGCGCCGCGCGCAGACCTTCGAGGGCAAGCTACAGGTCGAACTCGCGCAGCTTACGCACCTGTCGACGCGGCTCGTTCGCGGTTGGACCCACTTGGAACGCCAGCGCGGTGGCATCGGCTTGCGTGGCCCGGGTGAAACGCAGCTCGAGACCGACCGGCGCTTGCTCGGCGAGCGGATCCGCATGCTCAAGTCGCGGCTCGACAAAGTCATGAAGCAACGCGATACCGGCCGACGTACGCGCCAGCGCAATGAAGTGCCGACGATTGCGTTGGTCGGGTATACCAATGCGGGCAAGTCGACGCTGTTCAACGCCCTGACCGGCGCCGGTGTGCGTGCCGCTGACCAGCTGTTCGCGACGCTCGACCCAACCGTGCGCAAAATCGAGCTCGGTAACGGCGAGCGCGCGGTCGTCGCCGACACCGTCGGCTTCGTTCGCGACTTGCCCCACGACCTCGTCGCTGCATTTCGGTCGACCTTGCAGGAGACGCGCGACGCGCAACTTCTGCTGAAAATAATCGATGCGGCGGATCCGCAGCGCGGCGAACGCATCGCGCAGGTTGATGCGGTGCTCGCGGACGCGGGCGCCGAGAAAGTGCCCGTGCTTGAAGTTTGGAACAAACTCGACCTCGTGGGCGAACCGGCGCGGATCGAACGCGATGACCACGGCCTGCCTCGGCGGGTCTGGGTCTCTGCGCGCGATGACATCGGCATGGACCTATTGCGCCAGGCCATCCACGAGCGGCTCGGCAGCGAGCGCGTCGCGGGTTGGTATCGGATACCCCCGGGCGATGCTCGCCTGCGGGCACGATTGTTCGAGCTCGGGGCGGTGCGTGAAGAGCGCGTGGATGATGAGGGCGGCTGGATTGTCGATGTCGACCTGCCGCGCCGAGAATTCGACCGCCTAGGCGGTATAATGACAACCTTTTCCCAGCGGGAGTAATGAATGTCCTGGAACGAGCCCGGCAAGGGGCGTGATCCTTGGGGTGGCCGCGATGGCCAGGAATCCCCGGATTTCGACGAGATGGTACGCAACATGCAGCGGAAACTCGGCGGCCTGTTCGGCGGTGGCGGCGGGGGCCGTCGCGGCGGTAGCGGCGAGAGCGCCGGCGTTGTCGGTGTGTTGCTGCTCGTCGTGGTCGCGCTACTCGCGTTCGAGATGGTGCACATCATCGAACCCAGCCAGCGCGGCGTGGTGCTGCGCTTCGGCAAGCACGTCCAGACCCTGGAACCGGGACCGGCGGTCCGCTTCCCGCGGCCCATCGAGCAAGTCATCCGCGTCAACGTCGAGGAAGTCTCGCAGTACACGCACAAAGCGCTGATGCTGACCCAGGACGAGAACATCGTCGACATCGAACTCGGCGTGCAATACCGCCGTATCGACGCGCCGGCCTATGTATTCAATGTAGACGGCCCTGAAGAGACGCTGGCCGCGGCCGCCGAAAGCGCAGTGCGCGAAGTCGCCGGCAAGACGACGATGGACTTCATCCTCGGCGCCGGTCGCGCCGAAGTCGCGGCTGCAACGATGCAGCTGCTGCAGTCGACGCTGGACCATTACGAAACCGGCTTCGACGTGCTTGCGGTGAACCTGGTTGACGCGCAGCCACCTGAACCCGTCCAGAATGCGTTCGAAGATGCGATCAAGGCCCGTGAGGACCAGGTGCGTATCATCAACGAGGCGCAGGCGTACGCGAACGATGTCCTACCGCGCGCGCGTGGCGCCGCGGCGCGCCAGATTGAAGAAGCGAACGCGTACCGCGAAGGGACCGTTGCTCGCGCCCAAGGTGAGGCGAATCGCTTCCTGCAGATTCTGACCGAGTACGAACGCGCACCCTCCATCACGCGTGAGCGTCTCTATATCGAAACGATCGAGTCGGTGCTGGCCGCCAGTAACAAGGTGCTGATTGATACCGACAACAGCGGCAACCTGATGTACCTGCCGCTCGACCAGCTCATGCGGGGGAGCCTGCAACCGGTACCCGTGCCCGCGGACGGCAGCGGTCGCAGCTCGCCGCAGCCGGCGAATTCCAGCGCGCGCACGCGCGATGACGCACGTTCGAGGAACCCGTAATGCAGCGCTTCTCCACAGGTTTGGTTATCGGGCTCGTCATCGCCGTCGTAATCGTTCTCAACTCGGTGTTCACCGTCGACGAGCGTGAGTGGGCGATCAAGTTCCGTCTCGGTGAAATCATTCGCAGCGATTACGAGCCGGGGCTCCATTTCAAGACGCCGTTCATCAACAACGTTCGCACATTCGATCGGCGCATCCTGACGCTCGACGCGCAACC
>CAYODZ010000166.1:0-23745 GCA_964402835.1 uncultured Gammaproteobacteria bacterium
CTGTTCATTCCGTCGGGTAGCGGGCAGGCGTACGTGACAATGCCGTTGATGGCGCCGATTGCAGACCTTGTCGGCCTGACGCGCCAGACGGCTGTGCTCGCGTACCAGCTCGGCGACGGCATGATGAACATGATCGTGCCAACGAATCCGGTACTGATGGGCATCCTCGGTATCGCGGGCATTCCCTACGACCGCTGGTTCCGGTTCATCTGGCCGCTGATGGTGAAGCTGCTGATTGCCGCGTCGGTGGTCATGGTGTTCGCCGTGTGGGTCGAGTACACCTAGACCGGTGCCGTGGGTGGCGGCCCGCTCCGCTGGCCGGCCACTGTAGGAGCGGCACCTTTGTGCCGCGATGGTCGGGCCACCGGCGTGAGCACGGCGACGGGCACCTCGCGAGGCGAGATGGAAGTCCCTTTTGGGGGACTTCCCACGAGCTGAGCGAGCCCTGTGCCCGGCGGCGAAAATCGAAGGTCAGCGACACGACCATCGCGACGCCGAGAGCGTCGCTCCCACCTGATACCGCGAACCTCGGCGACCCCACTATCGCGGCGCAAAGGCGCCGCTCCTACATTTAACGGAGGCACGACCTAAGCCGTGGCGATGAGTCCACCGCAGGCCGCCACCAGGGCTGTCAGAGTTCCCGCAGCGCCTTGGCGATTGGCATGCGCGCCGCGCGCACTCCGGGGAGGATGCCGCCGAGCAGACCCATCACCAGCGCACCGAGCACGCCCATGGCGAGCAGGCCCGGGGTCACCGCGAACGCGAATGCGACTTGGCTGAAGCTCTGGAAGTTCAGCGTGCTCGCCTGATAGCCATTGAATGCCGCGTACGCGATGGCACTGCCAATCACGCCGCCCAGAATGCCGAGCAGCATCCCCTCAACGAGCACTGACGCGAGGACCGGTAAGCGCCCAAATCCAAGCGCGCGCAGCGTCGCGATTTCACCTGCGCGTGCGGCGACGGTTGTGTACATCGTGTTGATCGCGCCGAACACCGCGCCGATGCCCATCAGCACGGCGATGAACGAGCCCGCGACGGTGATGAACGTCGACATCGCTTCCGACTGTTCCGCAAGGTGGTCGGCCTCGCTCTTCACGTCGACGTTGAGGCGGGCATCGCGTTGTAACGCCGCAGCGTACGTGCCGAGCGCCTCCGGCCCAGCGACCCGTGTGTACACGACTTGGTACGAGGTGCCGCGGTTGTACGCGTCCTGCAGTACGCGGGCGTCAGTCCAAAGCTCAGATTCGTACAAGCCACCGTCCGCGTCGAACACGCCGACGACGTGCCAATCCACCCGTCCTGAGCGCACCACGTCACCGACCGACAAGTTCGCAAACTCAGCGGTGGCCTGACGCCCGACGATCACCTCGTTCAGCCCGGGCTCGAACATGCGGCCCTCGATCAGCGTCACGTTCTCGCGCACTTCGAATGCGCGGTCTGTCACGCCACGGAAGGGCAAGTTCGCGTCGTTGCCGGTCGATCGCTTTTTTACGTCGATGATCACGATCAGCTCCGCGGAGGATGCAATTGCACCCGGCGTCTCGGCGATGTAGCGCGTCTCATCGAAGCCGAGGCCGCTCGTTATTTCGCTCGTCGAGCCCGCGCGCATCACGACTGCAAGGTCATCGCGGCCGGCGCCCTCAAGCGTCTCGCTGAATCCCTGGCCGATGGACAGCACGCCGACGAACACGAGCACGACGCCGGCGAAGCCGACAACGGCAACCAGCGACGGCCCGATCCGGTAGCGCAGGTTACCGAGGTTCAGTGCGGTGACCGTGACGAGCTGCATCAAGTAGTTCACGTCACCCCCTTCGCAACGCCGTTGCGACCTGCAGGCGCAGCGCCTGGACGCCGGGCCACAGGCCGGCGAGTACGCCGAGCGCGACCGCCAGCACGACACCGAGCGCGAGCTGCTCGGGCGTCACGATGAACGCTGGCAAAAACAGCGCCATCGGTCCCGCAGCGAGCGCGCCCGCAGCGACCCACGCGAGCACGAGCCCGGCGATGCCGCCGAGCAGTGTTACGAACACCGACTCACCGAGAACCAGCAGCAGCACACCCGTATCCGAGAAACCGAGCGCTTTCAGCACGGCGAGTTCACCCGTGCGCTCGCGGACCGATTGCGCCATGGCGTTCGCGGTCACGAGCAACATCGAGAAGAAAACCGCAGAGACGATGCCGATCACAATCGTGCCGATGCTACCGATTTGAGACACGAAACCCTGCAGGAACGCTTTCTCAGTCGATGTTTTCGTCTCGGCCGGCGAGTTGCGGAACAGCGCGTCGACTTCGGCTGCGACCGCTGCCGCGTTATCGGGGTCCGCGATACCGACGAGGAACCAGCCGACGGTGCCGTCGCCCCATGTGCGGCCCTCATCGAGATATTCGTAGTGGATGAACACAGAGGTCGTGTCGAATGCCCGTGACGACGAGTCGTAGATGCCCTCGACGGTCATTTCCCAAGTATTGCCGCCGTCGACCCGCTGGAAGATCGACGATTGCAGCGGGATCCGGTCGCCGACTTTCCAACCGCGTTGCTCCGCGAGCGAACGACCGATGATGGCGCCGGTCCGGTTGCGGTGCCAGTTTTCGACGTGTTCCTCTGGGATGACCGCTTCGGGGTACATATCGAGATAGTTTTCAGCGACCGCCATCAGCGGTGTGAAATTGCGCGGTTCCTGGTAATACCCCTCCATCCAGGTCGCGTACGAAACGCCCGACACGCCATCAAGGGACGCGATTCGGTTGCGATGGGCGAGCGGCAGCGGCTGAATCAACGACACCTTGTGAATCGTGATGAGTCGGTCGTTGCCGACGAGCTCGACACCGCCGACGAACGCTTCGCGCGTCGCACTGAGGATGCCAAACAGCACAAACGCGACGAACACCGACAACACGGTAAAAACGAGCCGCGCCGGTTTGCGCCGCAGATTCGCCCAAACGAGTGGCAGGTACTTCATGCGACCGGTTGGTCGACTAGCAGGCCTTTGTCCACGTACAGCGTGCGCTTCGCACGCGCCGCGGCGTGTGGGTCGTGCGTGACCATCACGATGGTCTTGCCGAAGTCGCGATTCAGCGCTTGCAGCAGGTCGAGAATTTCGTCACCCGATTTGCGGTCGAGGTCGCCGGTCGGCTCGTCACAAAGCAACAATGCCGGGTCGGCGACGATGGCGCGCGCGATACCGACGCGCTGCTCTTGGCCGCCGGAGAGTTCGGACGGCCGATGCTTCGCGCGATCGCTCAGACCGACGAGCTTCAGCGCTGCCGCGCTGCGCTTGCGGCGCTCCGCTGCAGACAGGCTCGTCAGGAGCAGCGGGAGCTCGACGTTCCGCTCTGCAGAGAGCACGGGCAGCAAGTGATACATCTGAAACACGAAGCCGACGTTGCGTGCGCGCCAGCGCGCGAGCGCTCGTTCACTGAGCTTGTCGAGCCGGCTACCGGCGACTTCGATCTCGCCTTTCGTCGCGCGGTCGATACCCCCGAGTAGGTTCAGCAGCGTTGTCTTGCCGGAACCGGACGGCCCCATCAGCGCGACGAAATCACCGTCGGCTACATCGAGGTCGAGGTGCTGGAGGACGGCAAGCGTCTCGCGACCGCGTTGGTAAAGTTTAGAAACGCCGCGCAATCGTGCGCTCATTCAACCGCCTCCATAAACCAGACCTGTACGCCCATCTCGGGCAGGATGCGAGGATCGAGCGCGTCGAATCCGATGCGCACCTTCACGGTGGCCTTCTGTCGGTCGGCCGTCGGGACGATGCTGATGACGCGCGCGGGAATGCGCCAATCGGGGTACGCATCGAGCACGGCTTCGACCCGTTGACCGTCGGAGACACGATTGATGAACGCCTCGTTCACGTCGACTTCGATTTCGAGCGACGACATATCGACGATGGTGGCGATACCCGTGCGGGTGAATCCACCGGATGACATCGGGGAAATGGTTTCGCCCGGTTGCGCATTTTTGGAAACGACGACACCTGCGAACGGGGCGCGAATCACGGTGTCTTCGGCATGGCGGCGTGCGAGGGCGACTGCGTTCTCTGAATTCGTGACTTCGCTCTGCGCGACCGACAGGCGCGCGGACAATGCCGCCGCGTTCGCGCTCGCCGCATCGAGCTCCGCTTCGCTCGCGAGCCGCTGCGTACGCAGGCTTTCAGTGCGCCGTAAGGTTCGGCGCGCCTCGTCGTGCCGCACGCGGATTTCCGTTTCGTTGCGGCGCGCGGTTTCCAGGCGGCTCTCCGCAAGCGCGAGTTCCGCGCGCGCGGTGGTGTCGTCGAGGGTCGCGAGCACGTCACCTGCCTCAACGCGCATTCCTTCCTCG
The DNA here is from genome assembly GCA_964402835.1 of uncultured Gammaproteobacteria bacterium. Lineage (GTDB taxonomy): Bacteria > Pseudomonadota > Gammaproteobacteria > Natronospirales > JAIVGZ01 > JAIVGZ01. The sequence continues at coordinate 4,322 of CAYODZ010000166.1, forward strand.
ACGCGCACGTCGGCCACCTGACCTGTGACGCGCGATGCAATCGTCGCAACGCGGCGCGGCACGACGTAGCCGGACGCATTCAGTACGGTGGTATTCGTTCGCGCGACGGGGTCGGTCGGTGCCGCGGCGGCGGGGGTCGGTGGCGGCGCGGCGGGTTCAGGACCCGATTGCGCGGGCCAGAGCCACCAGGTGGCCAGCACGGCCAGCAGCACGGCCACGAGCGCTGCGCCGAGCGTCCACGGGCGTGCGCGACGGCGCGCTGCGTGCGCGTCGTCGTCGCGGTTCATCCGTAATGCGGCTAAGGCATCCTGGTCCAAGCGGACCAGTTTAACTTAACGATTAGCCGTGGTGCCCGGGTATCGGCTGATGGGGCGGGGTGACCGGCGGCAACTCTTCGTCGTTGTCATCGTCGAATACGGCAACGCCGATGACCACCGCCGCGAGGATTCCCGCAGCCGCGAGCGCGCGGTTACGACGGCGCTCCTCGTCGGTCACACCGAAGATGCTGGTCTGGCTGGCCTCGACCACGGCCGGCCCGAGGTTTGACCCGGCGGCCGCCTCATCGGCGAATGCAGTGCCGCCTAAGGCGAGCCCGGCAACCGCACCAATCACAATCGCTGAATGCTTCATCGAAGGCTCCTTGATCGCATGTCCGAAGGGTAGGCCGCGTTTGGGGCGCCGACAATCGGGGTTAATCATGCAATTCAAATCGGGTCAACACCTTACGGACGAGGCACGCGCAGCGCGTACCATAGCGTCGAATGAGCGCGTTTCTCGTTTTGGCAGCCACAGCTTCAATCCTGATGTACATCGCGTCCATCGTCGTCGTGCCGTGGTTGGTCATTCGTATGCCGTCGGATTACCTCGTTCGAAACCCGCCAATGCGGACCGAATGGGGTCACCACCATCCGGCGGTCCGCATCGCATTGAAGGTTCTGAAGAATCTGCTCGCGTACTGCGTGATTGCCGCGGGCATCCTCATGCTATTCCTGCCCGGTCAAGGCGTGTTGACGATTATCGCCGGTCTATTGCTCGCCGATTTCCCGGGGAAGCACACGCTGATCCGTTGGACGCTGACGCGGCCGACGGTGCTGCGGACCGTCAATTGGCTGCGAACGCGTGCCCATCGAGAGCCGCTGCTGACCTGAATCGCAGGGCGCGGTATATTCGCCGGATGAACTTACTTATCCGCTTATCGCTGTTATTCGCTGTCGTCGCCCCCATGGTTGTTCACGCCGCGGGCCTGACACCCGAGCAAGTCGCGCGCATCCGCACAGTCATGCAGGTCGAGATTTCGCCGACGGGCACGCATACCGCGTATGTGCTGTCCGTGCCGCGCACGCTCATTTCGGAAGAAGACGGCAAGGCTTGGAGCGAATTGCACGTGGTCGACCATGCATCGGGCGAGTCGCAGGCGTTCGTGGCGGGCAAAGCGGGCGTTGGCCAGATTGCCTGGAGCGCCGATGGCACCCGTTTGACGTTTGTCGAGCAACGCGCTGCCGACGACCATCCAACGCTGTACGCGATCCGACTTGCTGGCGGTGAAGCGACGCGCGTACTCGCGCTGGATGGGATGGGCGTCGCGCGCTACGCGGTGAGCCCTGATGGGCGCCGCATCGCCGTGCTTGCTCGCGAAGGCGATTCCGCCGAGGTCAAGAAACTCAAGGACGAGGGCTTCAGCCAGAAGGTCCATGAGGAGGATTGGCGCGATACGGGACTATGGATCGCGCCGCGCGACGGCAGCGCCGCACCGCGACGGCTGCCGATTGAAGGCACGGTGCACCAGATGCGCTGGAGTCCGGACGGCAAGCGTCTGGCGTTGGCGGTCGCGCCGACGCCGTCGGTCGACGATTCGTTGGTCTTCACGCGGGTGCGCATCGTTGATGCCGAATCCGGCAAAGTGCTGGCGCGGATCGAGAACCCGGGCAAGCTCGGTGATTATGCGTGGAGTCCGGACGGCCGTTTTCTGGCGATGATTGCCGCTGGCGATGAAGCCGACCCGGCTGCCGGCCGACTGTTGGTCACGTCGAGCCGGGGCGGAGACCTTGTCGATGTGTTGCCGGGTCTTGAAGGCCACATCGGATCGTTCACGTGGCTCGACGACGAGACGCTCGCGTTCATTTCACTCGAAGGCCTCGGTTCGCGGATTGGCACCGTCAGCCGGGACGGCTCGTCCCATGAAACGCGTGTACCGCCCGGCGACGTGGTGTTCACGGCGCTGAGCGCGGCGGGCAACGGCGCGTTCTCACTGAACGGCTCGACGCCCCAGCATCCGGCTGAGGCCTTCCTCTTGCCGGCGGACGCCAACACCGCACAGCGCCTCACGGACACCAATCCGTGGCTCGCCGATGTGACTTTCGCGACGCAGGAACGCGTCACTTGGACGGCGCGCGACGGCCTCGAACTTGAAGGCCTGTTAATCCGCCCGTTGAACGAGAAGCGGGGCCAGCGGTATCCATTGATCGTGCAGGTCCACGGTGGGCCAGAGGCGCACTACGCGAATGGCTGGGTCACGCACTATCACACGCCGGGGCAGGTCGCCGCGGCGCGCGGCATCGCCGTGTTCTATCCGAACTATCGCGCGAGCACGGGCCGCGGTGTCGAGTTCTCCAAGCTCGACCACCTCGACCCGGCTGGCAAGGAGTTCGACGACTATGTTGACGGCGTCGACCACCTGATCGAATCGGGGCTGGTGGACGGTAAACGGGTCGGTATCACCGGTGGTTCTTATGGCGGCTATGCGACGGCGTGGGGCGCGACCTATTATTCGGAGCGCTTTGCGGCCGGCGTGATGTCGGTCGGTATTTCGGATGCGACGATGATGATGGCGCTCGGCGACATCCCGCACGAGATGTACCTCGTGCATCTGCGCGTCTGGCCCTGGGAGAACTGGGACCTCTACCGTGACCGGAGTCCGCTCTATCACACCGCGAAGTCGCGCACGCCGTTGCTGATCCTGCACGGCGAAGCGGATACGCGCGTGCATCCCGCCCATTCGCTTGCGTTGTATCGCATGCTCAAGGTGCAGGACAACGCACCGGTGCGGCTCGTGCTCTATCCGGGCGAGGGCCACGGAAACCAGCGCGCGGCGTCCCGCTACGATTACAGCCTGCGCCAATTGCGTTGGCTCGAGCACTACCTGAAGGGTCCCGGTGGCGAGCCGCCGCCCTATCAACTGGATTACAGCGCGATTCGCTGACCCGTGATAACGGTCCACTCCGACCGCCAGGCGCTGCACCATTCGGCCGGAGAGCTGACCTCGGGACGTTTTGTCGCCGCGTACGAACAGCCTGGCCGTATCGACACCGTGCTCGCGGCGCTGGAGGCGGCGTCGCTCGGACCCATCGTCGCTGCGGCGCCCGCCGATGAGCGCGCGCTGCAGAGCGTTCATACCGATGACTACGTTGCGTTCCTGCGTGACGCGTGGGGTCTGTGGCGTGCGCAGCGCGGCGAGCATGACGCGCTACCGCTGAACTGGTGCGCGCCCGGCATGCGGCGCATTCGACCCGATTCGATCGACGGTTTGCTCAGCTATTACTCCTTCGACGCGGGGACGCCCATCACCGCGGGCACCTGGGACGCCGTCCTCGGCGCGGCCGGTGCCGTCCTTGAGGCGCAGCGTCGAGTCGCCGCCGGCGCGCGTGCCGCGTTCGCGCTCACGCGCCCGCCCGGCCACCATGCCGGTAGCAATTTTTACGGGGGCTATTGCTACGCGAATTCGGCGGCCATCGCTGCCCAAGCGTTTCTCGATGGCGGAGCGGCGCGCGTCGCTGTGCTCGACGTCGATTACCACCATGGAAATGGAACGCAGGAAATCTTTTATGAGCGTTCTGATGTGCTCACGGTATCCATACACGCCGACACACGCGTGACCTTTCCGTACTTTCTCGGGCATGCAGACGAGTGTGGGGACGGCGATGGCGACGGCTTTCATCTGAATCTGCCGCTGCCGCACGGGACCGCGTGGGACAGCTACGAAGCGGTGCTCGACACGGCCTTGTTGCGCGTCGCCGACCATGCGCCCGATGCGGTTGTGGTCTCGCTCGGGCTCGATACCTTCGACGGCGATCCGATATCGCATTTCCGCCTGCACGCGCCCGATTTCACGGCGCTCGGCGAGATGATCGCAACACTCGACACGCCGACGCTGTTCGTGTTCGAGGGTGGCTACGCACTGGAGGCCCTCGGCGAGAATACCGTTGCGGTCTTGCAGGGGTTCGACAACGGCGCGTAAGCGCCCTTTGCTAGGATGTGACTCATGCGCTCACTGACTCTGATATTGCTTCTCGCCGCCCTACCCGCCGTCGCCCAGGATGTTTCGGAGATGGCCGCCGCCGTTGACGAAAAAGTGGTCGAATGGCGGCGCGACATTCACCAGCATCCCGAGCTCGGCAACCGCGAGTTCAGAACCGCCAAGCTCGTCGCCGAGCATCTGCGCGCGTTGGGGATGGAGGTCAGGACCGAGGTCGCGCACACCGGCGTCGTCGGCATCCTGCGCAGCGGTAAACCCGGGCCTCGTATCGCGCTGCGCGCCGACATGGATGCATTGCCCGTGACCGAGCGGACCGACGTGCCGTTCGCGTCAAAAGTCACGACCGAGTTCCGTGGTCAGACCACGGGCGTGATGCACGCGTGCGGGCACGACGCACACGTCGCGATCTTGATGGGTGTTGCAGAGGCCCTTGCTGGCCAGCGCGATGAACTGTCCGGTGAGGTCATGTTCATTTTCCAGCCCGCGGAGGAGGGCGCACCCGAGGGCGAGGAAGGTGGCGCCGGGCTCATGATTCGCGAGGGCCTGTTCAAGGACTTCAAACCGGAATCGGTCTTCGGGCTGCATGTGAGCGCGGGTATCCCGGTGGGTACGACCGCGTTCCGCGCCGGTCCGCTCATGGCCGCGGCAGATTCGTTCCGCATCGTGGTGAAGGGTAAGCAGTCGCACGGCTCACGCCCGTGGGGTGGCGTCGACCCCATCGTCGCCGCGGCAGACATCATTGGCACGACGCAGACGTTAGTCAGTCGGCGCGCGGCGCTCACGCGCGCACCGGTGGTCGTTTCGTTCGGCGCGATCGAGGGCGGCATTCGCCAGAACATCATTCCTGACGAAGTTGAGATGATCGGTACGATTCGTACCTTCGAGCCGGACATGCGTGAACAGGTGTTCACGGGGCTGCGCGATATCGCGACCCAGGTCGCGGCTGCGCACGGCGCAACGGTGGCGCTCGACATCCCATGGCTTGATGGGTATCCCGTCACGCGCAACGATGCAGGGCTCACGCAGCGTATGTGGCCGGTGCTCGAATCGGTCGGTCCGGTGACCGAAATGGACCCGATCACGGGCGCCGAAGACTTCTCGATGTACGGTGACCACGCACCGGCGCTGTTCTTCTTCATCGGCGCGACGCCTGAAGGCGAGAACATGGCGACGGTGCCCACGAATCACTCCCCGCTGTTCTATCTCGACGAGCGCGCGCTCCAACACGGCACGCGCGCCATGCTCGCCGTCGCATTGGAGGCGCTTAAGGATGCCAACCGACAAAAGGATTGATTACGTTGAGTTTCCTGCGGCGGATATTTCCGTCGCGAAGAAGTTCTACGGCGATGTTTTCGGCTGGACCTTCGTCGATTACGGACTCGACTACTGTGCGTTCAACGACGGGCGCATCGATGGCGGGTTTCGGCGCGCCGATGCGTTTTCGGCGACCAGCCAGAACGGCGCCGTACTCATCGTGCTGTATGCGGACGACCTCGTGGCGACCAAGGAGCGCGTCATCGCCGCGGGCGCCGCAATCCTGCAAGACATCTATTCGTTCCCCGGCGGTCGCCGGTTCCACTTTCTCGATCCGAATGGAAACGAGCTCGCGGTGTGGTCAGATCATTGACAGGCGCTTGACCCACGCTAGGTAGGCATCCATCCAGCGTTGGAGGAAGTCGCGACTGTCAGGGTTGAAACCGCCGCCGTCGGAAAAGTTCGTCTCGCCACCCGCGATGTACGCTTCCGGTGACGCCATCACCCGCACATCGAGAACCGCGAGTACGTTGCGCAGGTGCTGTTGCATCATCGCGGTACCGAGGCGGCCGGGCGAGATACCGATTACGCCGGCTGGCTTTCCGGCCCACGCGCTGTCCTTCATCGGGCGCGACAGGTGGTCGATCGCGTTTTTCAGCGGCCCCGGAATCGAGCGATTGTATTCGGGCGACACGAACAGCAGTCCATCCGCAGCACGGACCGTGCGCTTCAGGTCTTCTACTCGGTTGAGCGGGCCGTCGTCTTCGTTGTACAAAGGCAAGTCGCCGATGTCGAGTTGCGTGAACACGGTCCCGTCGGGCGCCAGCGTCTCGAGTCCGTGCGCAAGTCGTCGGTTCAGCGAGTCGCGCCGTAAGCTGCCGACCAATACTGCAATCCGGAGATCTTTCATGGTGTGGTTGTATCACAGCCTGCTGATTCCCGCCGTAGCCGTCGCCGCACTGCAGGACGTCGAGCACGAAGGGCGGGCAGTAGTTACCGCGACCCGCACCCCAGCCGATTCGCTGACCGTGCCCGCGGCCATCGACGTGATCGATAGCGAATCGATTCGACGCGCGCAGCCCCTCATCGATCTCTCCGAGTCGCTGCATCGCGTGCCGGGCGTCGTCGCGCGGAACCGTCACAACGCGGCGCAGGACCTGCAGATTTCGATTCGGGGATTCGGCGCGCGTTCGACCTTCGGCGTGCGGGGTGTCCGCATCTACACCGATGGGATACCCGCGACCATGCCCGACGGGCAGGGCCAGGTTTCGCACGCCTCGCTCGAATCGGCGCGGCGCATCGAGGTGCTCCGCGGCCCATTTTCCGCGCTGTACGGCAACGCGTCGGGCGGTGTGATTGAAATCTTCAGCGCGGCGGCGCCGCCGGACCCCCTTTTGCGCGGCGGCTATCTGGTAGGTGCTGACGGCCTTCGGCGTGCATCAGGGTCCGCGCATACACCGCTCGGTGCAGGTGCGTTGTTGGTCGATGTCACCGACGTAAAGAGCGATGGCTATCGTGCGCACAGCGCCTCGCAGCGACGCGGCGGCCAGGCGCTGCTGAATGGCGCAATCGCAGACAACGCACGTTTCACGCTGCTCGCAAACGGGCTGTCGCTCGACGCGCTCGACCCCCAAGGCCTGACGCGCGACCAGCTTGCTGATGACCGGCGCGCGGCGAGCGCAGGCGCGCTCGCGTTCGACACGCGCAAGTCGGTCCGCCAGCACCAATTCGGCGCACGGTTCGATTTCGATCTGGACGCACAACACACAGTCACGCTCGTCGCGCATCGTGGCAATCGGCGTACTTCCCAAATGCTGTCGATACCGACGTTTGTGCAGGCACCGCCGACGCAGGGTGGGGGCGCGATTGACCTCGACCGCGATTACCACGGCCTCGACGCGCGTTGGCGGTGGCGCGGTCGGGCCTACGGGCAGCCGCTGTCGCTGGCCGCGGGAGTGTTGCGGGAGGTCTCCGCGGAAGATCGGCTCGGTTTCGAGAACTTCATCGGCGAACAATTAGGTGTGGTCGGCGCGCTGAGGCGCGATGAGGGGAACCGCGTGACCGGGCGCGCGGTGTACGCGCAGCTCGAATGGCAACCGGCCGAGGACTGGCACGTGCACGTCGGCGCGCGGCGGAACGCCGTCGCGTTCGTGTCCGAAGACCGGTATGTGGTCGCCGGCAACCCCGACGACAGCGGTCGGCTCGAATATCGGCAGACGACCCCGGTCGCGGGCGTCTTGTACCGACTCACGCCAACGCTCAGCGCGTACGCAAATCTGGGTGACGGCTTCGAAACGCCGACGTTCTCCGAGCTCGCGTACCGCGAGGACGGATTAAGCGGCCTGAACGACGAACTCTCCCCATCCGTCAGTCGCAACGCTGAGCTTGGATTGCGCGGGGCGCAGCCCGATTTCGCGTGGTCGGCCGCCGCGTTCCATATTGATACCGAAGATGAACTCGCCGTGGTCTCGAACTCGGGTGGTCGCAGCGTGTACGGCAATGCGGCCGGCTCGCGGCGCCGCGGTCTCGAATTCGCCCTGTCGCGCGATTGGTCCGAACGCTGGCGGGCGGCCACGGCCTTCACGCTGCTCGATGCCCAGTACACGGGTGGTGGTCGAATTCCGGGACTCGCACGCCGGATGGCGTGGGCGGAACTGGTGTGGTCACCGCGCGCAGGGCTTGATCTCGCGATCGAAGGCCGCTTCGTTGACCGGGTCTGGGCCGATGACGCGAATACTGAAGCGGCACCGGCCTATGCACGCTTCGATGTCAGCGTTGAACGGCGTTTCCGGGCCCGCGGCTTCGACGGGCGCGCGTTTGTGCGCCTCAACAATATCGCCGACCGCGACTATGTCGGGTCGGTCATCGTGAACGAGGGCAATAATCGGTTCTATGAACCCGCGCCTGGGCGCGAATGGCAGCTTGGGCTTGTGCTCGGTGTCCATTGACAAGTAAAGAATGACCATTCATTCTACGCGCCCCTAATTGCTTTTCGAGCGCGTTCCCCGATGCCGAACCTCCTGCGTTTTTCCGCCGTCGCCTTCGTCGCCTTCGTCGCGGCCTGCAGCGATGGCAACAGCCAGCAACCGCAGCAAATGCCGCCGCCCGCAGTCACGGTCGTGACGCTCAAGGCGCAACCGGTCACGCTGAGCCGCGAACTCCCGGGTCGCACGACCCCGTACCGAGTCGCGGAAGTCCGCCCGCAGGTCACCGGCATCATTCTCGAGCGATTGTTCGAAGAGGGCGCGCAGGTCAAGGCGGGCCAACCGCTTTATCAGCTTGATGACGCGACTTATCGCGCGGACTTCGAGAGTGCGCGCGCATCGCTCGCGCGCGCCGAGGCCGCCGTCGAGTCGGCGCGGCTCCAGGCGGCGCGCGCGGACGAACTCGCGAAAATCGAGGCGATCAGCGCGCAAGAACACGAGAACGCGACGGCTGCGTTGCGCCTTGCCGAGGCCGATGTGGGCGTCGCGCGTGCTGCGCTCGCGCGCTCCGAGGTCGTTTTCGGTTACAGCCAGATCAAGTCACCGATCGACGGCGTCGTCGGTCGCTCGATGGTCACCGCGGGCGCGCTCGTGACGGCGAATCAGGAGCAGGAACTGACGACCGTCCAGCAGCTCGATCCGATTTACGTCGACCTCACGCAGTCGAGCGGCGAGCTGCTGCGTCTGCGGCAAGCGCTCGCGGCGGGTAGCGCTCGCGGCGCCGAGGGCGCACCGGTCCGCATCCTGCTCGAAGACGGAACGCGTTACTCGCACGATGGCGAACTCACGTTCTCGGCCGTCAGCGTCGACCCGTCAACGGGGAGCTTCGCGCTGCGCGCGGTCGTACCCAACCCTGACAACTTATTGATGCCCGGGATGTATGTTCGCGCGGTCGTCAGCAATGCGGTCCGTGAGGAAGGCATTCTCGTGCCCCAGCAGGCGGTGATGCGCGACCCGAAAGGCAACGCGAGCGCGATGGTCGTTACGCCCGACAATACGGTCGAGGCGCGCCCGGTGACGGTGTCGCGTGCGGTCGGCAACCAGTGGTTGGTTGAGAGCGGTCTCGCCGTTGGTGACCGCGTGATTGTGGAAGGCCTGCAAAAAGTCCAACCCGGCGCGCCGGTGCAACCCACCGAACAACAGGCAGACTGACGATGGCCCAATTTTTCATCGGTCGCCCCATTTTCGCGTGGGTGATCGCGATCATCATCATGATCGCTGGCGTGCTGTCGTTGTTCACGCTGCCGGTCTCGATGTACCCAGCGATCGCGCCGCCGACGGTCTCCATCAGCGCGAATTATCCGGGTGCGTCCGCGAAGGTCGTCGAGGATTCGGTGACGCAGGTTATCGAGCAGAGCATGAAGGGCCTGGATGGCCTGCTATACATGTCTGCAACAAGTTCGTCGAACGGTAGCGCTGGCATCACGCTGACCTTCGACAACAACGTGGACCCCGACATCGCGCAGGTGCAGGTTCAGAACAAGCTCCAACTCGCGATGCCGTTGCTGCCGCAGGAAGTTCAGCGGCAGGGCGTGAACGTGAGCAAGGCGAGTTCCGGCTTCCTGATGGTCGTCGGCTTCGTGTCCGAAGACGGCAGCATGGACAAGGTCGACATCGCCGACTACGTGTCCGCGAATCTTGTGGACCCGATCAGCCGCGTGCCGGGCGTGGGTAACATCCAGAACTTCGGCTCGCAGTACGCGATGCGTATCTGGCTCGACCCGAACAAACTCGATACGTATCAACTCGCACCAACCGACATCATCAGCGCGATTCAGTCGCAAAACCAGCAGGTTGCAGTCGGACAGCTCGGCGGTACGCCCGCGGTCGAGGGCACGCAACTCAGCGCGACGATTACGGCGCAGGGGCGACTGACAAACGCTGACCAGTTCCGCGACATCATCGTACGCAGCAACCCGGACGGTTCCGTGCTGCGTCTAGAGGACGTCGCGCGCGTCGAACTCGGGTCCGAGACGTACGGATTCGACACGCGCTTCAATCGCCAGCCAGCAAGCGGCCTCGCGATCATGATGGCGACGGGTGCGAACGCGCTGGAAACGGCAGCAGGCGTCGAAGCACGGCTGAAGGAACTCGAGGCGACATTCCCCGCAGGCCTGAAGACGGTGATTCCATTCGAGACGACGCCGTTCGTGCGCGTCGCCATCAAGAACGTGATTTCGATCCTGCTCGAAGCGATCGTGCTCGTGTTCTTGGTGATGTTCCTGTTCTTGCAAAATTTTCGGGCGACGCTGATTCCGACCATCGCCGTGCCCATCGTGCTGCTCGGGACGCTCGGCATCCTCTCCGTGCTCGGCTTGTCCGTGAACATGTTGACGATGTTCGCGATGGTGCTCGCGATTGGCTTGCTCGTTGACGACGCGATCGTTGTCGTCGAGAACGTCGAGCGCGTGATGAGCGAAGAAGGTTTGTCACCGGTCGAGGCGACACGCAAATCGATGCGGCAGATCACCAGCGCGCTCGTGGCGATCGGCCTCGTCTTGTCGGCCGTATTCGTGCCGATGGCATTCCTCGGCGGCGCGACCGGCGTCATTTACCGACAGTTCTCGGCAACCATCGTGTCGGCGATGGCGCTGTCGGTTTTGATTGCTGTCGTGCTCACGCCGGCGCTGTGCGCGACGATGTTGAAGCCCTTGAAAAAGGGCGAGCACCACGGCGAGAAAGGGTTCTTCCGCTGGTTCAACCGCGGCTTCGACCGCAGCGCTGAAAAATACCGCGGCGTCGTGCGCACGATGTTGTCGCGTAGCGGCCGCGCGATGGCGGTCTTCGCAGTCATGGTCGCCGTGATGGCGGTATTGTTCCTGCGGCTGCCGAGTTCGTTCCTGCCCGCCGAGGACCAGGGCACGCTGTTCGCGATGGTGCAAGGCCCGGTGGGTTCGACCCAGGAACGGACGATGGAGGCGGTGTACGCGCTCGAGAATCATTTCATCGAGGACGAACCCGCGGTCGAATCGCTGTTCACGGTGCAGGGTTTCAGTTTCGCGGGCACCGGCCAGAACACCGCGATGGCATTCATCAAGCTCAAGGATTGGAGCGAACGCACGTCGGACGATTTGCACGTCAATGCGGTCGCGATGCGCGCGATGATGGCGTTCAGCCAGATCCGCGATGCGATGGTGTTCGCGTTTGCGCCGCCCGCGATGCCCGAACTCGGCACCTCCGGTGGCTTCGTGTTCTATCTGACCGACAACCAGGGCCTCGGCCACGCCGAACTGATGGCCGCGCGCAATCAGTTCCTTGGTGGTGCGATGCAGAACCCGTTGCTCATGAACGTGCGGCCGAACGGTCAGGAAGATACGCCGCAGCTCAAAATCGATATCGATGTGGAACGTGCGGCGGCCCTCGGTCTGTCAATGGGGGCGATCAACTCGACGCTGCAGGCGGCGTGGGGTGGCCAGTACATCGACGACTTCATCGATCGCGGTCGTGTGAAACGCGTATTCGTTCAGGCCGATGCTCCCTTCCGGATGTCGCCGGATGACTTCAATCTCTGGTCGGTGCGCAACAATGAGGGTGAGATGGTGCCGTTCAGCGCGTTCGCCTCATCGCACTGGGAGTACGGTTCACCGCGTCTGGAGCGGTACAACGGAGCGCCCGCCATGCAGATGAACGGTGAAGCTGCGCCCGGCGTCAGTTCCGGCGAAGCGATGGCCGAAGTCGAGCGCCTGGTATCGCAACTGCCTGCCGGCATCTCGGTCGAGTGGACCGGTTTGTCGTATCAAGAGCGCCAAGCCGGCGCGCAGACACCGCTTCTGTACACGCTGTCGCTGCTCATCGTCTTCCTCTGCCTCGCGGCTTTATACGAGAGTTGGACGATTCCGACCTCCGTACTGATGGTGGCACCGCTAGGTATTCTCGGCATCGCGCTCGCGGCATCGATGCGCGGGCTCGAGCGCGACGTCTATTTCCAGGTCGCAATGCTCACGACCGTCGGTCTGACCAGTAAAAACGCGATCATGATCATCGCGTTTGCGAAGGATTACATGGAGCAGGGGATGGAACTCGTCGCCGCGACGATGCAAGCGATCCGCGACCGGCTGCGCCCAATCCTGATGACCTCGCTCGCGTTCGGCATGGGCGTGCTGCCCCTCGCGCTTGCGAGCGGTGCAGGATCGGGTGCGCAGCGCGCGATCGGCACCGGTGTTCTCGGCGGCATGATCGCCGGCGCGTTCCTGGGTATTTTCTTCGTGCCGCTGTTCTTCGTCGTGGTGCAGCGCCTGTTCAGCCGCAAGGAGAAGGCCAATGCGTAAGGTCCTCGTGATCGGCACGCTGCTCCTCTCAGGCTGCGCGATTTATGCGCCGTCCGTTCCGGAACCGGAGACGGGGTTGCCTGATGCTTGGCCGGTGGCCGATGCCGCGGGTGAGGCTGCGGTCGTCGATGTCCCCTGGCGCGACTTCATCGTGGATGAAAACCTTGAGGCGCTGATTGCGACGGCGCTCGAGAGCAACCGCGACCTTCGCGTCGCGGTGCTGGACGTCGAGCGCGCTCGGTCGTTGTACCGCATCCAGCGCGCGGACCGCGTGCCTTCGTTGGGCGTGACGGCGGCGATGACGCGCGTCGGCAGCGACAATCGGCCGGTCGACGAAGGGTATACCGCCGATCTTGGTGCTGCGTTCGAGCTCGACCTGTTCGGCCGTGTGCGGAATCTGAGCCGCGCGGCGCTCGAACAATACCTCGCGACCGAAGAGGCGCAACGCGCAGTCGAGCTCATGTTGATCTCGGATGTCGCAGGCGCGTATCTGACGCTCGCGGCCGACCGCGAGTTGCTGCGTATCGCCGAGGCGACGTTCTCGACCCATCAGGAGTCGCTCGACCTCACCGAGCGCCGCTATGAACTCGGTGCGGTGTCGGCGCTCGACTTGGCGCGTGCACGAACGGTTGTCGAGACGGCGCGCGCGGATGCCGCGCGCTACGCGGGTCAGGTGGCGCAGGACGAGAACGCGTTACGGCTATTGGTTGGCGCGCCAATTGACGAATCGTTGCTGCCGGACGTTTTCGACCCAAAAATCTCGGGGCTCGCGCCGTTGCCGGCGGGCCTGCCGTCGGACGTGCTGTTGCGGCGCCCTGATGTCCGCGCGGCGGAGCGGCGCTTGCGCGCGGCGAACGCGAATGTCGGTGCGGCGCGTGCCGCGTTCTTCCCGTCGATCTCGTTGACGGGGAGCGTCGGTACCGCGAGTCCCGACCTCGGCGGGCTGTTCGAGAGTGGCAGTTACGGCTGGCGTTTCGTGCCGAGCATCGATATCCCGATTTTCCAGGGAGGGCGCTTGCGCGGGAACCTCGGCGTCGCGAACGCCGACCGAGATATCGCGCTCGCGCGTTACGAACAGGCGATCCAGGCGGCGTTCCGCGACACCGCGGACGCGCTCGCGCTGACCGGCGCTCTCGCCGAACAGCATGCTGCCCAACGCGCGCTGTTGGATTCGGCGAACCGCGTGTACGAACTATCGCGGGCGCGGTACGACGCGGGGCAGGACAGCTACCTGAGCCTCTTGGACGCGCAACGCACGCTATACACCGCGCGGCAAAGTCTGGTTGGCGTACAGCTCGCCGAACAATTCAACCGCGTATCGCTGTACCGCGCGCTCGCGGGCGGCTGGAGCGACTGACGATGGCCGTTGGCAAGGCAGACATGCAACGCGACAGGATCCTGAGCGCCGCTCAGGCGTGCTTCATCGAGCACGGCTTCCATTCGGCGAGCATGGCGAGCATCGCGGCGACGGCGGAGATGAGCGCGGGCCTGATCTATCGGTATTTCAGCTCGAAGAACGAAATCATCGTGGCGATCATCGAGCGGCAGCTCGCGCTGCTCCGAGCAGAAATCACAGAGCTCGAAGGCCCGTGCGATCTCGCAGAGGTGCTTGCGGATAATTTCGGGGACCGGTGTGCCCGACGCGCACACGGCCTCAGCCCAGCGTTGTTCCTCGAGATGTCCGCCGAGGCAACGCGCGACGAAGCCGTTGCGGCGGCGCTGCACGAGTTCGACGTCGCGCTGCGCGCCGATTTGTGTGCGTGGCTGCAACGCAGCCACGGGTGTGCGAAAGGCGATGCGACCGCTCAGGCGCTGGCATTGCAGTGTTTCGTCGAAGGCCTGCGAGTGCGCGAGGCGCGCGAGCCGGGTCTCGATCGTGATGCGCTGAAAGCAGCGCTGGATGTGTTCATCCCTGCGCTCCTTGGACGCGAATGCAATGCGGATTGAGTGCGCGACCGCGGGCCCTGCGCGCCCGCCCTTTCCCATTCACGAGTCGCTTGTTGACACGTTGTTGCACGCACATGCGAACGGCGTTGACGGTCGCGACGCAACCGTCGCGCATGCGCTCGGCGTCTGCGCGGGCTATTCGTATGCCGATGCACCTACCGTCGCACAGATGGTCTCCAGGATCGGCCTTGCGGGCAGCCGGTGCATTCGCATTTCGCAGGTTGTCGATGCGATGTACATTTTTTCTTCTGCATATCTCATTCAGAGCGCCTGCGGACGCGTGGTCGTGCTCGCATTTCGTGGCACGGAGCTCGCGAACCTCGGAAATTGGCTCGCGGACGTCGATGTTGGTGATGAGACGATTGATCTCGAAGGCGAACCGCTACGCGTTCATTCGGGATTCCTTCGGAATCTTCGCGCCACCCGACTCGGGGTTATGGAGCACCTTCGGCGTGCATTGGATGGACGCTGTATTGACGACCCCGATACGCAAACGGCGCACTCAATGCAGGCGCTGTATGTGACGGGGCACAGCCTTGGCGGAGCGCTCGCATCGTTGTTCGCGCTCACGCTCGACGACGCCGAAATCGTGGACAAGATGCGCGCGGTCTATACCTTCGGCCATCCCCTGACCGTCGGCGGCCCGCTACCCGCGGTCGCGACGTCGGTCGCGGCCAAGTTCGTTCGGCATGTATTGCCACGCGACCCGATACCGGCATTGCCACTCGCGTCATGGGGTCGGCTCGAACATTTCGGCGCCGAGTACCGATTTGTGGACGGCGCGTGGCAGCACAGCGGCGAAGCGACGCGCCAGTTGAATAGCCGCTGGCGCGTTGTTCGATCTTTGCTGGCGCTCTTCGCGGGCGAGAAACGCCGCAAACAGCTTCAGTACACGCTCACCGAACATGGCCCGCACAAATACATCGCGGCATTGCGCCCCCTAGATTGCGTTACCGAGTTCGGCGACTGACCCCTTGCCGCTGAAGTCGCCCGCGGTCCTCGTCGCGTTGCTGACGGTCTACCTCGTCTGGGGTTCGACTTACCTCGCGATCCGCTTTGCCCTCGAGAGTTTCCCCCCGTTCTTTTTCGCTGGCTTGCGATTCGCCATCGCGGGTTTGTTGTTCTACGGCTGGTTGCGCGTGACCGGTACGCCCGCGCCGACGGCGCGTCAGTGGGGTTCAGCGGCCTTGCTGGGATTGTTATTACTGACCGTCGGCAACGGTGGTGTCGTGTATGCGCAGCAGTCCGTCGGTTCGGCGCTCGCCGCGACGATGGTCGCGACATTGCCGTTGTGGGCCGCGTTGTTTGCCGGGCTTTGGGGCCGCTGGCCGCGCGGGCTCGAATGGCTTGGGCTCGCAATCGGATTTCTCGGCATCGTGCTGCTCAATCTCGAGGGCGATTTTGCGGCGAATCCGTGGATGGCGCTGGTACTCATCACCGCCTCCGCGAGCTGGGCGTTCGGTTCGCTCTACAGCCGACGCATCGACATCGCACCCGGCCCGATGAACGCCGCGTCGCAGATGCTGACCGCCGGCGTGTGGCTGTTGGGCATCAGCCTTTTGCGCGGTGAGACACTCGCGGTCACCCCGTCGCTCAAGGCCGTGCTCGCCGTCGCCTATCTGATCGTTTTCGGCAGCATCGTCGCGTTCAGCGCCTATGTTTGGCTGGTCGCCAACGTGAAACCCACGGTTGCGACGAGCTACGCCTACGTGAACCCGGTCGTTGCGCTCGTACTCGGAATGGCGTTCGCGGGCGAGCGTCTGGGCATGGCCGGCTTCGTCGCGATGGGTCTGGTGCTCGGTGGCGTCGCGCTGCTCTTGAACATCGGCGCCTCAGCCGCCGATGACGATTAAGTTTATAGATAGGGACAATCACGGCCGTTAAGCCGGTTGTCTGACAAAGTATCGACAGCAGGTACTGTTCAGATATACAGTAACCGAATGACCGACGACACCCGGCGAGTCGAGAAGGGCCGTGGCGCCACCCTGAATCTTGAAGGCCGTTTCGCGCGCGCCGCGCACACGCGCGACGACGACGGTTGGGGCGTTCTGGACGAGCCGCTGCCGTCGCTCGAAACCATCGTGCGGGCCGACGCGGCGCGCTCCATCGTCAGCCGCAATACCTCGCCGGACGTCGGCTTCTCCGCATCGGTCAATCCGTATCGGGGGTGCGAGAGCGGTTGTATTTACTGCTTCGCCCGCCCGACGCACGCGTATATGGACCTGTCGCCCGGCATCGATTTCGAAACGAAGCTTTTTTACAAACCCAATGCCGCAGCGCTGTTGCGTGACGCATTCCGAAAACCCGGCTATGAACCGACGCCGATCGCGCTCGGGATCAACACGGACGGCTACCAGCCGATCGAGCGCAAGTACGGCATCACGCGTGCGTGTCTCGAAGTGATGTGCGAGTTCCGCCATCCAGTGGCGATTGTCACCAAGCACGCGCTCGTCACGCGTGACGTCGACCTGTTGGCGGACCTCGCACGCGATGACCTCGTACAGGTGATGTTCTCCGTGACCTCACTCGACCCCGAGATCAAGCGCACTTTGGAGCCACGCGCCGCAGGGCCCCAGGCGAGGCTGCGCGCGATGCGCACGCTGGCCGTTGCCGGCATCCCAACAGGAGTCATGGTCGCGCCGGTGATCCCGGCGATCAACGATCACGAGATCGAAGCGATCCTCGAGGCTGCGCGCGAAGCCGGCGCGCAGTCGGCCGGCTACGTATTGCTGCGGCTGCCGCACGAGCTCAAGGAGATCTGGCAGGAGTGGCTGCAGCTGCACCATCCCGACCGCGCCGCGCACGTGATGAGCCTGGTGCGGCAGATGCGCGGTGGCCGCGATTACGACAGCAACTTCGGCACCCGCATGCGCGGCGAGGGACCGTTCGCGGACCTGATCGAGGCGCGCTTCCGGCGCGCGCGCCGGCAGCTGGGCTACGGGCGCATGCCACCGCTGCGGACCGACCGCTTCCGCGCGCCGGCCACCCCCGGCGACCAGGGCGAGCTGTTCTGAACCCGGGACGGGGTGTTGGTTCACCTGTCCTGCACCGACCCTGCACACCATTGTTACGTAGACTGGCGCCCGCCGGCCCCATGCCGCCTTCGACGTGACCGATCGTGCAGGTTGATGTTTCCACATACCAGCAGGCGTTCGCCCGCGCGCACGCCGGCATGGCGCTGCTTGCGCCGGGTGGCGAATGGCTGGCGATGAACCCGGCGCTGTGCCGGCTGGTTGGCCGCGAGCAGGCGGAACTTGCGGGCACGCGCGCGCACGAATCGCTGTTCGACGCGGCCGCCGTGCGACGCATCGGCCTGGCATTGGCGGGCGCCGGAACGCCACAGGCCATCGGCGTCGAAGGCCCCGGCGGTCATGCCTGGCGGATGTCCCTGGCGCAACTGGACCAGGACCCATCGGGCGGGCTGCTGCTGCAGCTGGAGCCCGACCCGGACTCACATGCACGCGCCGCCGCCGCACGGATGCAGGACCACCTGGTGCATGGCATTTCCCACGACCTGCGTGCGCCACTGCGCGGCATCGCCGGGTTTGCCGCGCGGCTGGACGACTCGGCCGCGGTCGGCGAGGCCGACAAGGCGGACATCGCCCGCATCCGCAACGCCGCGGCACGGGCCGAGCATCTGGTCGACGCATTGCTGGAACTGCTGCGTGCCGCACGCCTGCCGCTGCGCGAGCAGGAGGTCGACGTGAGCCTGCTGTGCGAGTGGGTGGCGGGCGAGCTGCAGGACGCGGATCCACCGCGCACGGCGCGGATCGAGGTGGCCCCGGACCTGCGCGCACGCGGCGACGAGCACTGGCTCAAGACATTGCTCGGACACGTGCTGGACAACGCCTGGAAGTTCTCCGCGATGCGCGATTGCGTGGAGATCCGGGTCGAAGGCACAGCCGCCGACGGCCGCCTGCAGCTGGCGGTGCACGACGCCGGCTGCGGCTTCGACATGCGCTATGCTGACAAGCTGTTCCTGCCGTTCCAGCGCCTGCATGGGTCCGAGCAGGGCGGCGGCAGCGGCCTGGGCCTGGCGATCGCCCACCAGATCGCCGAGCGCCACGGCGGCCGGATGTGGGCGACGTCGCGCCCGGGCGAAGGCAGCTCCTTTTTCATCGACCTTCCGGCCGCGGCCGGACGCGATCTGGACGCGACACCATGACGCACAGCGAAATCCTGCTGATCGAAGACAATCCGGACGATGCCGAACTGACCCGCATCGCCTTCGCCGAGGCAGGCATCGACCGCCAGCTGATGGTGGTGCGCGATGGTGCCGAAGCGCTGGATTACCTGTTCGCAAGCGGCCGCCATGCGGGACGCGACGTTTCGCGGATGCCGGCGATCGTGCTGCTCGACCTCAACCTGCCCAAGCTCGACGGCCGCGAGGTGCTGCAGGCGATCCGCGGGGACGCACGCACGCGCTCGCTGCCGGTGGTGGTGCTGACCACCAGCGACGAGCCGTTCGATGTCGAAGCGACCTATGCGCTCGGCGTGAACAGCTACATCCGCAAACCGGTCAACTTCGAGCAGTTCGTCGACGTGGTCAAGCAGATCGGGCTGTACTGGCTGGTGCTCAACCAGCCGCGCGTCACCGGCTGACACAAGGCGCCGCAGCGGCGCTCGCATCGCACTGCGACAGCGCGCCGCACGTGTACTGCGCTGCAGCTGCACTGGGGCAGGCGAGGACGTTGATGGCTTGGGCCGCGCCCCGTGCCG
>CAYODZ010000167.1:0-13302 GCA_964402835.1 uncultured Gammaproteobacteria bacterium
GTTCGGTCCGTCGTACGGCCGCGTACCATAGGAAGCCCGCGCTGCGGTGAGCCGCATCAGGCCTGCTGCGCGCCGGCTGCGCTCTGCACCGGCTCGCTCGCCGGAGCTTGCGTGGGCGGCGCTTCCTCACGCCGCCCGCGCCGTCTGTCGAAGCCGAACAGCTCGATCGGCGAATGGCCGCGGATCGGCCTCGCGCCGAGCTCGACGAATCCCTCGCGATCGTCGACCTCTTCGATCACGCCGCGCGTGCAGACGAGCGCATAACCGACCTCTTTCGTGAGGGACTCGAGCCGGGATGCAACGTTCACGACGTCGCCGATCGCGGTGTATTCGTAGCGTTCCTTCGAGCCGATATGGCCGACGACGGCTTCGCCGGTGTGGATGCCGATACTGATCTCGATGGGTTCGGTCCCTTCCGTGCGGAGCAGAGCGTTCAACCGGCCCATCCGATTGAGGATTTGCTTCGCCGCCAGAACGGCCGCGGCCGCCGGGTTCGCGATGCGCTGCGGCGCGCCAAAGTAAGCCATGATGCCATCGCCCAGGAACTTGTCGATGGTGCCGCCGTGTTCGTGGGTCGCCGTGATCACCTGGTCGAAATAGCGGTTGAGAAGGGCGATGACCGTCTCGGGGCCGAGGGCTTCCGCGCGCGTGGTAAAGCCGCGCACGTCGATGAAGACCACCGCGATCCGCGCCCGCGCGCCGGAGAGGTTCGGCGAGAGGCGGCCCGCGGTGATTTCCGCGAGCACCTGCGGGCTCACGGAACCCGCAAACGCACCGCGCAACCGCGCGTGATCGCGCATGCGCAGTGCCGTCTCAAAGAGCAGACGTCCGCCCAGCGCCAGACCTGCGGTGAAGATGATCGCAGCGGTCGGAACGTACCAACCGTTCGCGAGCGTCGCGGTGGAAGCGGCGAGCGCGCCGGCGGCGATCAGCACGAACAACCCAAGAGTCGTCCACGCCCGAAATGCACCCAGCCACAGCAGCGCGGACGCGATTGCCGCGACCGCGATCATCCATGCCGGCGCGGGCTTGATGAGACCGTGCCCGAGCATGCTGCGCAGCGCCTGCGCATGCACCATGACGCCCGGATTCACCGTCGAATCGGGCTCGTCGTCCCACAAAGCGACCGGCATGCGCACGCGGTCCTCGAAGGGCAGGATCACGCCGAGAAAAACAGGCTTGCCGGAGAAACGTTCTTCCAGGGCTGCGACGTTCCCGCTGTCGAACCAGTCGAGCACGTCGGTGAGCGGGATGTACTTGAATCGATCGCCGCGCCAGAAATCGACGATGCCCGCACCCGGCTCTACACCCATCTTGCGCGCCACCTGCCCCGAAAGCGTGGCGACGGCCTTGCCGTCACCTGTAAGCCCTTCGCTGAACCTTCTCACCACCCCGTCGGGATCGGCGCGCCACATGACGTAGGCGGTCGATTCTTTTCCCGCGACGGCAAGGAACGGTTTGTAGATCTGGTGAGGAATTCCGGCGTGGTCGACCGTCAGCCCGAGGACGAGTCCCGCATCCTTGCGCGCGGCGACGATGCCGCGCATGAGCGCGGCGTCGTAGCCGGGAACGATAGCTTCGTGGGAACGGTCGGGAAGGATCACGTCGATGCCGACGCCGGCGGCGCGCGCCTGCGCCATGGCCAGGAAGAATTTGCCGAGATGCCGATGCCATAGAGCGATCGGCTCCGACAGCCGCTTCACCGCGGTCGGATCGATGCCGACGATGACGACGTCACGCTCGACCGGGCGGGGGAAAGCCCAGCGCAGGAACTGGAATTGCGCGTCGAGCAGCCTCGCGTCCACCGGCTGCAGCGCCGGAGAGAGCGCCGCGACCGCTCCGATGAGGGCTACAAAGAAAACCGCCGTGAGCGTTATGCGCACGGCGGCAGTTTAGCGGTTTAACGGGTTCGTCTATTCGCGATTCGCGAGCGCTTCGAGGCGCTGGTTGTTCGGGTATTGCGCGCGCGCGACTTCCCAGTACTTGCGCGCTTCGTCGCGCAGCTCGAGCTGCTCGAGCCA
The DNA here is from genome assembly GCA_964402835.1 of uncultured Gammaproteobacteria bacterium. Taxonomy (GTDB): domain Bacteria; phylum Pseudomonadota; class Gammaproteobacteria; order Natronospirales; family JAIVGZ01; genus JAIVGZ01. Next base: position 2,022 of record CAYODZ010000167.1, read on the forward strand.
GATCGCGTAGGTGACCCGCTGCGAAAGCGGTGCCCCCTGACCCGGGCGGGCCGCTTCGGCCTGCGTCCGCACCTCCGACGATGCAACCGAGAACTCGCCCACGCTCGTCGTGCTCGTTCCGTCGCTCAGCTTGGCCTTTACGCGCCACGTGTAACGCGCGCCGGGCATGAGCGAGACTTCCGCCGGCAGCGACACCGACGTGGCGGAGGTCGAGGTCATGAAAACCGTCGCGCCGTTCTCGCCGTTGATCCTGATCTCGTACGACGCGGCGCCGTCGATCGCGGACCAGCGGAACTCGGGCTTCGTTTCCAGTGTGCGCGTGTCGGTGAGGGCGAGGAGCTTCAACTGCGCCGGCGCACCCATCATCATGTACGCGGCTCGGGCGAGACCGCCGGGCTTGAGTCGGACTTCCTTGCCGCCGGCCGCCGCGAGCGCCGTGCGCGTCTCGGGCGCCTGACCGGAGATCGCCTGCGGGCCCTCCGCCTTGAACTGCACGACCGACGGTCCCTTCAGCGTGAATTCCTTACCCGAGCTGTAGTAGACCGCGACGAGCCGCGATTTGTCGTCGAGCTGCACGCGAACGTCGCCTTCGATTTCACTCAGCAGCGAAATCTGCTGGCCTGAAGGCTGCGCGTTTATGGCGCGACCCTGGACGTCGGTCACGACGGCGACCGGCGCAGCCTGTAACGCAGTTGCCCATGCAAGGGCCGCTCCGAGAGCAACCGTTAAAACGTCACGCTTTTTCATACTTTCCCCCTTCCAAGTTGACAGGTGCGATTCCACGCCAAATTCCGGTGCCGCGATAGGTATTTCGTCTCACTGGAGCAGCGCTATATTGCCCCGACACCCTCAGGGAGGCGCTTGTTGAGCCTTGCGCCGGGGGGCATGCTCCGCAGGGCGGGATTGCGCCATCCGAATTCAACCGCGGCGCGGATCCAGGCGCGGCGGGGGCGTGTAGCCCTGGTCGAGGGCGCGCTTCTCGTAGCGCAGCGCTTCGCGGTCGAAACCCCGATCCCGGTAGTACAAATAGAGCTCGTAGCTCGCGGCGCCGTGCTTCAGGTCCGATGCGCGGCGCAGCCACTGCACCATCCTCTTCTCGTCACGGGGCACGCTGTTCGTGCCGCGCTGGAACATGCGCGCGACGCGCACGGCCGCTTCGCGGTCGCCGGCGAACGCGCTCTGCTGATCGATGCGAAACACGCGGTCGCCGATGCCGAAGTCGGGATAGAGCTCGGTCGGCTTGAGCGACAGCCCGTCTTCGTCCTGCGGCCAGACGCCAGCGGCCGGTGGCGAAGGACGGGCCTCATCGAGAGTGCTTGCCCGCAACAGGGCAACGGGTTCGGGCGGAGCGGCGGCCCGACCAGGCGGCGCCGAACGCCCGCTCCGCACGGGCTCCGCGGCGCATCCCGCCAGCGCGGCCGTGACACAAAACACGAAGATGGCGTTGTTCATGGTTTGGCGAGCGGCGCGCTCCTACCCTCTCCTCGTATCGAGCCGCGGCGGCGGGGTATAGCCTTGTTCCCGGGCGAGGTTCTCGTAGCGGACGGCGTCGCGGTCTAACTGCCGGTCGCGGTAGTGGAGATAGAGCGTATAGCTCGCGATCCCGTTCTTAAGCTCCGACGCGTGCCGCAGCCATTGCACCATCCTGCGCTCGTTCTTCGGCACGCCATTCGTGCCCTGTTCGAACATCTGACCGACGCGGTACGCCGCGTCCTTGTCCCCGTCGAGCGCTTTCGCCTGGTCGGCGCGGAACTCCGCGTCGCCGATGCCTTCCTCGATCTGCACGCGATTGCGCCGCGTGGCCGCCTCGGTGAGATTGGCCCGCTGGAGCTGGACCTGCGCGGCCGGGAGCAAGGGGCTCGACTTGAAGGTCTGAATGAACTCGCGCAGGAGCTTGATGCGCTCCGCGGGCGCGATCGTCTGCTCGATGCGCGCCCACGCCTTTTCCTCCGCGTCATCGATCTTCACCGGAGCCTTATCGAGCGTGAGGCTCATGCGCAGCGGCAGGTTGGCCGCCACCTCGGGATCCTGCGCGTGCTTGCGAATGAACGGCACTTCGTGGTTCTCCATGAAGCGGCGGACCTCGAATTTGACGCCGTCCAGCAAGTCTTTGACCGAGATGTTGGGGTTCGCCTTGCGCAGCTCGCGCACGAGGATGCCGGTGTACATGCTGTTCTCGTCTGGCGAGATGGGCGCTATGGCGTAGCGTCCGGGTGCGGTCGAAAACGTGATCACCGTTCCGCGCGGCGGGTTGACCTGGTTGAACGTGGCCGCCGCGTCGGTCTTCACGCGGTCCGGATCGTTGCGGCACGCGTCGAAGATGAGCACCGACGTGCCGTCGTTCGGCAGCGACGCCTGCGCGATGATGTCCTGGTCGATGTTGATCGCCGCGCGGGCGATCCCCTCGGCGCGCTGGTCGAGTGCAACGTCGGAGCCGAGCATGAAATTCTCGCCGCGGACCTGGATGCCGTGGCCGGTGAAATAGAACACCGCGAGCGCGCGGCCCGCGCCGTCGGAACGCAGCCCGCCGAAAAAATCCCCGATGAGGCTGCGCATCGCCGGCGTGCTCTGGTCGATCTCGCGGCGGACCTCGAACCCCAGCGCCGCGAGCGCATCGGCGACGTCGGCCGCGTTCTTGCGCGAGCTCGGGATCGACTGGCGCTCCGGCTGGTAGACGGTGTTCCCGAGGACGAGGGCCCGCCGAACGAGCGGCCCGCCGGTGTCGAGCTTGAGCGATTGCGCAAGGGCGAGGAGAGGTTGTGTCTGCGCGTAGCCGGCTGCTGCAAGCGCGCAGAGCTGCACGAGAAACGCGCGGCGTTCCGAGGTCGCCGCAAGCCGCGTGTCCGGCTTTTCGCGTCCGTCAAGAAACGTGCGTAATTGCATGGACAGGCTGTGTCGTCTTTTCGCGGCCGAGGTTATCATGGCAACGGTGCGAGAACACTACGAAATCAAGAGCATCGAGCAATTGCGGGACCCGGAATGCCGGTAGCGCAGGTATTTGGCCGCGCTTCGCACCGGCGCGCGGTCGCCGGCTGCCTCATCGGCCTCGTCTCGACCGGTGCCTGCTGCGCGGCGCAGGCCCCGAGCGCCGGCGATGCGCTCCGGGATCTTCAGGAGAGATCCGCGCCGCCATCCCCGCCGTCCGGCGTAGCGCCGATCGAGGTCTCGCCGCAGATGCGCCGCCGCGTCGAACCGATCGCAGGCCTCAAAGTGAACGTGAAAGCGTTCCGGTTCGCCGGCGCGCGCGCGGTGAGCGAGCAGGCCTTACAGCGCGTCGTCGCCGGGTTCACCGGTCCGGACAAAACCTTCGACGATCTGCAGGCTGCGGCCGAGGCCGTGTCGGAGTATCTCCAGCGCGAAGGCTACTTCGTCGCGCAGGCCTACCTTCCCGAGCAGGACCTCGCCGGCGGCGTGGTGACGATCGGCGTGCTCGAGGGGCGGCTCGCGGACGTGACGCTCCAGGTGGAGGAAGGCGTGCCGGTTTCGCGCCGTATCGTCGAAGGACTGCTGTCGCATCTCGAGCGCGGCGAGGTCCTGCACCGCGATGCGGTCGAGCGCGTGCTTTTCCTCATCTCGGATCTGCGCGGTCTCAACGTGCGCTCGATCGTCGAGCCGGGGCCGGAGCCCGGCACGTCCAATCTGGTCGTCAAAGTTTCGGCCGGGCATCGCCTCGACGGCCTTGTCGAATTCGACAATCACAGCTCGCGATTCACGGGCGAATACCGGCTGGGCGCGGGCGTGAACGTGAACAGCCCGTTCCAGCGCGGCGATCTCCTGTCGTTCCGCGGTTTGATCGGCGTGCCCGGCGGGGGAGCCGACCTCGACTTCGCCCGCATCTCGTATCTTTCGCCAGTCGGGTCCCATGGCACGAAGGCCGGGCTCGCGTATCTGCGAGTGAACTACCATCTCGGCACGTCGCTCTTCGATCCGCTCGATCAGAGCGGACGCTCGGACGTGGTTTCGGTATTCGCGCTGCATCCGATCGTGCGCACGCGAAACCTGAACGTCTTCGGACAGGCGAGCTTCGACGTGCGTGATTTTCGCGATACGCGCCAGGCCGTGGGCACCACATCGGACCGCAAGACCAAAGTGGGCAGCATCGGGCTGGTCGGCGACAGCCGTGATGCGCTGCTGGGCGGCGGGATCAACAATTTCTCGTTGACGTACAACGCCGGCGATCTCGAGATCGAAACGCCCGTCGATTTCGCGGCCGACCAGTCCGCCCTCGGTCACCGCACGGCCGGGGGTTACGGAAGGATCAACGGCTCGATCGCAAGGCTGAACGCGCTATGGAAGGGCGCCGCGCTCTATACGGCGTACACCTTTCAGTGGGCGTCCAAGAATCTCGATTCGAGCGAGAAGTTCGGTCTCGGCGGCCCCGCGGCGGTGCGGGCGTACGGCATCGGCGAGGCCGCCTCCGACGAGGCGCATCTGCTCAACGTCGAGCTTCGAGTCGGCCTGCCGCCGATCGAGTTCGTGCCCGGCACCGGCGCGGCTTCCATTTTCTACGACTATGGCCACGGCACGCTGAACAAGAACCCGCTGCCGCTCGAAAGCCCGAACAACCACCGCACGCTGCGAGCCGCGGGGCTCGGGCTCACGTGGGCGCGCCAGGACGACTTTCTGGTGCGCGTGATGCTCGCCTGGCGTCTCACCGGGGCTTCGACCTCGGACCCGGCGGATCGCAAGCCGCGCGTTTTCTTCCAGCTTCAGAAATTCCTGTAACCACACGCAGAACGCTTAGCGCTGAGGACTGCATGCCTCGTCGAAACACTCCGGAACCTTCTACTTCGATTTCGACCGGGAAGGCGCAACTCACGCTGACGCCGATGAGCGCCGCGCTCGCGCTCGCTTTCCTGTCGCTCAATGCCGCGTCGATCGGACGCGTCGCGGCGGCGCCGACAGGCGGTCAGGTCGTCGGCGGCGCGGCGACGATCCAGACGCCGAACGCGCAGACCACTGTCGTTAACCAGTCCACGCCGCGCGCCGCGCTCAACTGGAATTCGTTCAGCATCGGCGCCGGCGAGTCGGTCGTGTTCAAGCAGCCCTCGGCGAGCGCGATCGCGCTCAACCGCGTCGTCGGCTCCGATCCTTCGATGATCTACGGCTCGCTGCAGGCGAACGGGCAGATCTTCCTCATCAATCCAAGCGGCGTTCTTTTCGCGCGCGGGGCGAGCGTCGACGTCGGCGGAATCGTCGCGTCCACGCTCGGCATTTCGACGCAGGACTTCATGGCCGGCCGCTATGTCTTCAGCGGCGGCGCGGGCTCGGGCCGGATCGTGAACGAGGGCGCCGTGCGCGCAGCCGACGGCGGCTACGTCGCGTTTCTCGGCAGCGAGGTCGTCAACAGCGGGACGATCGTCGCCAATCGCGGCTCGGTCGCCCTCGGCGCGGGCGATACGATGCTGCTCGACTTCGCGGGCGATGGGCTGCTCAACCTGAAGGTCAACGCGGCGGCCGCAGGCGCGCGCGTCGATCACGGTGGCATCATCCAGGCCGACGGCGGACAGGTTCTTCTGAGCGCGCGCGCGAAAACTGCGCTCTCCAGCACCGCGATGAACGTCGAGGGCATCATCACCGCGCGCAGCCTTGCCGAACGCAACGGCAGGATCGTGCTCGAGGGCGGCAGCGGCGTGACGAGTGTGTCGGGCACGCTCGACGCGAGCTCGAGCCTCGCGGGCACGAAAGGCGGCGAGATCCGCGTGCTCGGCGAGTACGTCGGGCTCTTCGGCAACGCGAGCCTGAATGCCTCGGGTGCGGCAGGCGGTGGCACCGTGCTCGTCGGGGGCGATTTCCAGGGAAAGAATGGCGCCATACCGAACGCATCGCGGACGTATGTCGGACCGCAAGCGAGTATCAGGGCCGATGCGCTCACCCAGGGCGACGGCGGCAAGGTGATTGTCTGGGCCGACGACATTACCCGGTTCTACGGCACGATCAGCGCGCAAGGCGGAGCGGCGGGCGGCAACGGCGGCTTTGCCGAGGTGTCTGCGAAGAACACGCTCGATTTTCGGGCGAAGCATGCGGCCCTAGGCGCTCCGCGCGGCAAAGGCGGCACGCTCTTGCTCGACCCCGACAACATCGAAATCTCCACCAACGCCGACACGAATACGACGGGCTTCGCTGCGGGCACGGACAACACGCAAGCCTTCGCTGACGATGCGGGTGTGAACAGCGTCTTCGACGTGACGCCCGTCACGGGAAGTTTCGCTGGTGTGGGTGACGGCGCGACGATCGAGCTGCAGGCGACTAACGACATCAATGTCATCAACGATTTCAACATTCCGGTCTCCACCGGCAATGCGAACGTCAGCCTCGTTCTTCGCGCAGGCAACACCATACGTGTCGGAACGGCCTCGAACGCGACGATCACTGCGAGCGGAACCGGCTCTCTCCTTCTGAGCGCCGACGACAACGGCGCTAATGGCGCGGGTGCAATTAATATCGGCGGCGCCGCGAGCACGGGCCGTCTTGTGACCGCAGGCGGGGCGATTACGCTTCGCGGCGCGGACGTCGTAATCGATCCGACCAACGGCTCGGTCGATGCGGGCGCGGGCAATGTCACGCTCGAGCCGTCGCTGCCGGTGACTACTATCGGCGTGGGAACCGCCGGCGGGACTTTCAACGTCTCCAACGCAGAGATCGGGCGGATCACGACCTCGGGCCTCCTCACGATCGGCTCGGCTGCAAACACGCAGGGTATATCCGTCGGGGCCACCGAAGCGGTCGACGCGGGCGCAAAGAACCTCAGGCTTCTTGCCGGCGCCAACATCAACATCGCAGGCAACGGCCTCACCACGACCGGCGATGTCACGCTGACCGCGGACAACGCCGGCAATACCGCGGCTATCACCAGCACCGGCGGAGGCGTCGTCAGCGCCAACACGCTGACTGCCACCGCCGATGCGGGTATCGCGCTCAACACGAACGCGACCACGCTCACCGCGACGAATTCCACAACCGGCAACATCGTGATTGCCGAGGCCACGGGCGTGGATCTGGCGGGCCTCACCACGAGCGCGGGCGACGGCAACATCCAGGTCACTACGACCAACGGCTCGATCACCACCAGCGGTGCAATCAGCGCCAATGGGGCAGGGACGGTGACGCTGACCGCGGGCGGGGCCGGCAGCACGCTGACGGTATCGAACCCGATTACGTCGGCTGGCGACATCACCTTGCAGGCGGCGGGCGATCTGACCGTGAGCTCGGCGCTGACCGCAAATGCCGCGACCGGCGTCGTGAGCCTCACGTCCACTGCGGGGTCAGTGATCGAGCAGATCGGCGGCGCGATGTCGGGCGCCGAGCTTCTTGCGCAGGCGGCCACCAACGTCGATATCGCGCAACAAGGGATGAATACGATTGGCGCTGTCGGATTCGCCGCGGCGGCAACGAACGGGTTCGTCGTCTTTATCAACGGGGGCGCGATCACGCTCGACACCGTCGCCGCCACGAACGGCGTCTCCGCCGGCGGCGCGGTTGTACTCGGGACGACGTCCGGTGATGTCACCCAGACGGCGAACGGGATTATCACCGCCGGCGCCGGCCTCGGGCTGGCGGTGCCTGGAGGCTCGGTTGTCCTCGGTGAAGCGAACCTGATCACCGGCAACCTCGCCGTCGTCAACACGGGATCGGGCAGCGTCACCGTTCGCAATGCCGGCAACCTGAATATCGGAACCGTCGGTCCGATCGCGACCGCCGGTACGGCCGTGCCGGCTCTCAATGGCATTTTGGCGTCGACGGCGGCCGGCAGATTCGTAGCGTTGACCTCCGATGCCGGCACGATCACGCAGGGCGCGGGCGACGCGGACAGGATCGCCGGCGGCGAGCTGCGGATCACGACCGGCGGACAGGACGCCACCCTCACCAATGCGAGCAACCAGTTGACGGCGGTCGGCGCCAGCACCCTCGGCGCGGGCAGGCTGATGGTGTTCGATTCGGCCGGCGGGCTCGCTGTGACCGGCGCCGTGAGCGCGGGCGGCGGCGTGACGCTGAGCACCAGCGGCACGCTGGCCGTGAACAGCGCGGTGACATCGATTACCGGCCCGGTGGAACTCACCTCGGCAGCCGGCGCCATCACCGGCGCGGGGTTGATGACAGGCCCGAACGTGATACTGGACAGCGCAACCGGTGTCGGCACCGGCACGGGTGGCCGCGTGAACACCGCGGCGGCGGTGCTTGCTGCGCGCAGCAGGACGAGCGGCGGCGTGTTCGTCATCGAATTCGACGGCGTCTCGCTCGAGACGATCGGAGCTGTCAGCAACGGCACCAACGGCGGCGGCGCTTACGACCTGTCCGCGGCCGGCGCGATCACGGTCAACGGGCCGATCAGCACCACACCCACGGCGCCCAACATGGCGGGCGGCAGCGTGCTGCTGAGCGCGGGCGCGGCGCTGACCTCGACGGGCGCGGGGACGATCACGACGACGGGCTCGGCCTCGAGCGCCGGCGGTGCGGACATGGCGGGCACAGGCGGTGAAGTGCTGCTTCATTCCACGGGTGCGGGTGCGATCACGCTGAACGCGGGGATCACAGCGAGCGGCGGGGCGAGTGTGGAGGCGGGCGATACAGGCGGCGCGGGTGGCGTAGTCACGGTGCGCAACGACAACGGCAACATCGTTCTGCACAACGTAACCGCCGACGGCGGTGCGCCGAGCGGCGGCGCGGCGGGAGCGGGCGGCACGATCCAGTTGAGGACCGGAACGGGGGGCAACACGATCACGCAGCAGGCGGGCACGGCGCTGCTCGCGCGCGGCGGCGTGCCGGGCACCGCCGACGGCCACCTGAAGGTGGACTCGATGGGATCCGTGACGCTCACCAACCCGGGCAATGACGTGGGCGCGAGCACGCTCGCGGCGATCGTGCGCGATGCCGGCGCGGGCTTCAGTTACACGGACACGAACGCGATCGGCATCGGCACGGTTGCCGCTGCCGGGACGGGCGCGGCGGCAATGGGCGCGCTCTTGGGCATCACCACGAATGGCGGGCCCGTCACGATCAACGCGGCGGGGATCAACTCGACGGCCGCGGGAACGATCACGACGAGCGCGGCGCTCGACAGCGGCGTCGCGTCGGGCGCGGTTCTTCTTTCGGCTTCGGGCACGGGCGCGGTGAACCTGCTCGGCGACGTCATCACCACTGGCGCGGGCAACGCCGCGGGCACGGGCAGCGCCGCGGGCGGCGTCACGATCACGACGGCCAACGCACCGATCGCGCTCGCGAATGCGACCGCAATCGGCGGCTCGGCCACAGCAGGGAACAACGACGGCGGCGCAGGCGGCGCGATCACGCTCACGGCCGGCGGCGGCAGCACGATCACGCTCAACGGAAACCTGAATTCCACCGGTGGTGCGGGGTCGGGCACGGGCGCTGGCGGCATTGGCCAGGTGATCGCGCTCAATGGACCGGTGATCCTCGGCACGAATGTCGTGCTCAACAGCGCCGGCGCGGGCGCGGCAGCGGGCGGCGCGGTGACCTTCGGCGGTACCGTGAACGCCGACAACAGCACGACCGCCAACCGTATGCTTACCGTGGCCTCGGGCACCGGCGCCACGACGTTCAACGGCAACGTGGGGGCCGGTGCGAACGGCGCGCTGGCGGGGCTCGATGTCACCGCAGGCACGATCAACTTCAATGCGCCGACGATCAATCTGAACGACGCCGATTCTCCGGCCGTGACCGCCACGTTCACCGGTCCCGTCGTGCTCGGTGCGAACGTCGCGATCACCACGCAGAAGGCGGGAGGCGCGGACAACAGCGTCACGTTCGCCGGCACGACGAATGGCACTGCGGGTGCCGCGCCCGAGAGCCTGACCGTTACCTCAGGCACTGGCAATGTGACGTTCACGGGCAATGTGGGCAACGGCGCGAACGCGACCGAGCTCGAAGCACTGACGATCACCTCGGCGGCCACAACGCTCTTCAGCGGCAACGTCGAGCTTGCAGGCGCGCTCATGCAGAACGCGGGCTCGGTTGCCACGACCTTCAACGGGACTGTGAATGTCGGTTCCGCGGCGCTCACCGGCACGGCGTTCAACGTGAACGACAGCTTCACGAGCGCGGGCGCACTGGTGGTGACGAACTCGAGCCTGTTCACGAAGGGTGCGACCGGCGCGATCCTGGCCGGCGGCGGGTTCAATGCGAGCGGCAACGTCTCGCTCGCGAACAACATCACCACCACCGATACCGACCTCACCATCGGCGGCAATCTGGTCGTCGCCGAGGGCCAGTCGGTCACGCTGTCCACGGGGGCGGGCGGCGGCAATATCGCCATCACTGGCACGACGAACGGAACCACGGGCGGCGCGACGGAAAGCCTGACCGCGCTCGCCGGCACCGGCAACGTGACGTTCACGGGCAATGTGGGCAACGGCGCGAACGCGACCGAGCTCGAAGCGCTGACGATCACGTCCGCGGCGAGCGTACTTTTCAGCGGCAACGTCGAGCTTGCGGGCGCGCTCACGCAGAGCGCAGGGTCGGTCGCGACCACGTTCAACGGCACGGTGAACGTGGGCTCGGCGGCGCTCACCGGCACCGCGTTCAGCGTGAACAACAGCTTCACGTCGGCCGGTGCGGTGGCGGTGACGAACTCAGGCACCTTCACCAAAGGCGCGACGGGCGCGATCATGACGGGCGGCGACTTCACGACCACCGGCAATGTGGTCCTCGCCAACAACGTCACGACCAGCAACGACCTCATTCAGATCGGCGGGACGCTCACGCTCGCGGAGAACGCCGACGTCGTCCTGTCCACGCAGTCGGCGGCGGGTGCGGGCAATATCACGCTCGTAGGCGCGACGAACGGAACGGCAGCGGGCGGCGATGAGAGCGTGACGTTGAACGCAGGCACGGGCGCGCTCAATGCAGCCGGGCTGTTCGGCGCGGGCGGTGCCGCCGATGCGACGGGGCTCACGGCGGTCACGGTGACCAATGCGGGCACCACGAACTTCAACGGTCCGATCGCGATCACGGGTGCGCTCACGCAAACCAACGCGGCGACCGGCGTTACGACATTCGCAGCGCCGGTTAACGTGGACACCGCGACGCTCCGCGGCACGGCATTCAACGTGAACGACAGCTTCACGACGACGGGCGCGCTGGCGGTGACGAACTCGGGCCTGTTCACGAAGGACGCGACGGGAGCAATCTTCGCCGGCGGCGGGTTCAATGCGAGCGGCAACGTATTGGCTGCGAACAACATCACGACCACCGACACCGATCTCACGATCGGCGGCTCTCTGATCATCGCCGAAGGCACGGCACTCACGCTGTCCACGGGTGC
>CAYODZ010000168.1:0-10006 GCA_964402835.1 uncultured Gammaproteobacteria bacterium
CGTAGGTCAGACCCGTCCGGTGCGCGACCGTGAACAGGGTCGGCGATGCGCGCTCCATGAACGTGATGTTGTTCGAGCTTGTCTGTTCGTCGAGCGAGAATGGTACCTTGACCTGGCCGATCGTGAACTTACCGAACTTCAGGTACATGTCCTTGAACGCGACGCTGTTCTCGGCGAAATCGACTTCCGTCTTGTATGACCAGAAATCGTCGAGCTTGTCGGACAGCGCCATGCGTGCGCGGCGGACGTGGAATGCGTCGTTCATCGGGACCGCATCCGCGTTGTACAGCGCGTAATCGAGGTGGATGCGGCCGGCCGGCGTCGGCGCAGCCTGCGCGGCGGGTGCCGCGAAGATTGCCGCTGCGACCGCAGCAGTCAGAAAACCGGCTTGGTGTGTATTTTTCATTTTTCTTGCTCTCCCGTTGTGATTCATCGTTGTCATGGCGCGCATCTTGGGCCGGCGGGATTGCGGGGATGTGAACAGTTCATTGCAGTTCAGTGAAAATCGCGGGAGCGCACCGCAAGGTCGCCGATGAGCCGGCTATGGTCCTCGAGCTTGCGGGCGATCAGGTGAACCACGTCGCCGTCGCGCTGCAATACGCCGCGCACGGCCAGCAGCCGCGCGCCGGTGAGCACTTGGCGCTGGCGCTCGGCGAGCTTCGGCCAGACGATGACATTCACGTGGCCGGTGTCATCTTCGAGTGTCATGAACGTGACACCATTCGCGGACGACGGCCGTTGCCGGTTGATGACAAGACCTGCCGCAACGATGGACGCGCCGTGCGGCAGCGCCATCAAGTGCGCGGCGCTGACCACGCGCAGCGCGTCGAGCTTCGTGCGCAGCAATGCGAGCGGGTGGCGGCGCAGCGTAAGGCCGGTCTGCGCGTAGTCGGCAAGGATGTCCTCACCCTCGCCTGGCGCCGGCAATAATGGCAGCGCGGGGCCGTCTTCGACGGGCGGCGCGAGTGGTGCGCCGATCTCCACGCCGGCGACCATCCACGCGGCGCGGTGCCGATGAACCGCAATCGCAGTAAGCGCGCCCGCGCGCGCGAGCAATTCGACCTGATCGCGCCGCAGGCCGGCGCGTGTGACGAGTTCGTCGACCGCCGTGAACGCGCCGTCGCTGCGCGCGGCGACCAGCGCGCGTGCCGCGTCCTCGCGCAAGCCCTTTACGAGGCGCAGGCCGAGCCGCAGCGCACCGTGTTGAATCGTGCAATCCCAATCGCTCACCTGTACGCACGGTGGCCGCACCTCAACGCCGTGCCGCCGCGCATCCTGCACGATCTGCGCCGGCCCGTAAAAGCCCATCGGCAAGCTATTCAGCAAGCTCGCGGTAAATTCCGCGGGATGCCGGCATTTCAACCACGCGGACACCCACACGAGCAGCGCGAAGCTCGCCGAATGCGATTCGGGGAAGCCGTATTCGCCAAAACCTCGGATCTGCTGGAATACGGTATCCGCGAACGCCTCGTCGTAGCCGCGCGCGAGCATGCCCGCCTTCAGGCGCGCCTCGAACGGTTCGAGCCCGCCGCTGCGTTTCCACGCGGCCATCGCGCGCCGCAGCTGGTCGGCCTCGCCCGCGCTGAAGCCCGCCGCGACCATCGCGATCTCCATCACCTGCTCCTGGAAAATCGGCACGCCGAGCGTGCGTTCGAGCACGCGCTTCAATTCCTCGCTGGGGTAGCTCACAAGCTCGGGCTGCGCACGCCGCGCGAGATACGGGTGCACCATGTCGCCCTGGATCGGGCCGGGCCGCACGATCGCGACCTCGACCACGAGGTCGTAGAAACACGCGGGCTTAAGCTTCGGCAACATCGCCATCTGCGCGCGTGACTCGATCTGAAATACGCCGACTGTGTCGCCGCGTTGCACCATGCGCCACACTTCGGGGTCGTCGGCCGGCACGTCCTGCATTTCAATACCGAGCATCGTGAGCGCCTTGCGGATCGCGCTCAGCATCCCGAGCGCGAGCACGTCGACTTTGAGCAAGCCGAGCGCGTCGATGTCGTCTTTGTCCCACTGGATCACCGTGCGTTCGGCCATCGCGGCGTTCTCAATCGGCACGAGTTCGTGCAACTTGCCGCGCGCGATCACAAAGCCGCCGACGTGCTGCGACAGATGGCGTGGGAAACCGCACAGCGCCGTGGTCAACGCGAGCAGGCGCGCGATGCGTGGCGACGATGCATCAAAACCCGACTGGGCGAGCCGGCGCGTGACTTCGTCGCGGCTGTCCCAACTGCTGACGTTCGCCGCGAGCTGCGCGACCTCGTCAACGCCGAAGCCGAGCGCTTTTGCGACGTCACGGATCGCGCTGCGGGGCCGGTACGAAATCACGGTCGCGGCGAGCGCGGCGCGGTCCCGGCCGTAGCGCCGATAGATGTACTGAATCACTTCCTCGCGACGCTCGTGCTCGAAGTCGACGTCGATGTCGGGCGGTTCGTCGCGCTCGCGTGAAATGAAGCGCCCAAACAGCATGCTGCTCCGCGCAGGGTCGACCTCGGTGATACCGAGGCAGTAGCAGACCGCGGAGTTCGCGGCCGAACCGCGGCCCTGACACAGGATGCCGCGCTCGCGCGCGAAACGGACGACGTCATACACGGTCAGGAAATACGGTTCGTAGCCGAGCTCACCAATCAGCGTGAGTTCGGCCTCGACCTGTTCGCGCACTTTTGCAGAGATGCCATCCGGCCAGCGCCGACGCAGGCCCGTCTCGGTGAGCGTGCGCAGCCAACTCGTCGGTGTCTCGCCCGTGGGCACGATTTCTTCCGGGTATTCATAGCGAAGCTCGTCAAGCGAGAAATCACAGCGCGTCGCGATTGCGACCGATTCGGCGAGCCACTCCGACGGATAGACACCGACGAGCGCCCTGACGGGCCGCAAATGGCGCTCGCCACTCGCGAACAGGCGTGAGCCCGCGTCGGCGACCGTGCACCGATGCCGGATTGCGGTTACGAGGTCCTGTAACGCGCGGCGTGAACGCGCGTGCATGTGAACGTCGCCCGCCGCCACGACCGGCAGGCCGTATCGCACCGCGGCATCGCGCAGCGTCGCAAGACGCGCCGCGTCGTCGGCGCCTGCATGCAGCTCCGCGAGCAACCACGCCCTGCCCGGAAAACTGGTCGCTGCCCACGCAACCGACGGCACAGGTGCTGCCACCAGCACCAGACATCGCTGCAATACCTCAGCCACATCTTCCCGCGTCAGGTGATAGTTACCCTTCGCCGCCGCGCGTCGACCCCGCGTAATCAGCGTGCACAGTTCCGCCCACCCCGCACGGTCGGGCACCAGCGCGACGAGGCGCGTGCCGCACGCGAGCGTGAATTCGCTGCCGCAGATGAGCTTGAGCCCAACCGCCTTCGCGGCGACGTGCGCACGCACGAGCCCGCCGACTGAGCATTCGTCGGTGACCGCGAGCGCCGCATAGCCAAGCGCCCGTGCGCGCTCGACAAGTTCTTCAGGATGCGACGCACCGCGCAGGAAGGTGTAGTTGCTGAGGCAGTGAAGCTCAGCATATTGAGCACCAGCGTTAATTAGCACAGGTGAGAGCGACGCTCTCGGCGTCGCGATTCCGCTTAACCGAACAAGCCATGGAGATACCATCCATACGGCGGCCGCCGCTCCTGAAACACCCAGCACCGGGCGCCGTAACGATCGTGCGCGACGAAGTAATCGCGCGCGACATCCGCGCCGTCCCACCAGCCGCTTTCGATGCGTTCTGGACCCGAAGCAACGCGATACCGTGCGGGCTCGGTCGGGCGTGGTTCGGCGAGGAGCCAGATGGGCCTTGAATCGCGGCACAAAGGTGCCGCTCCTACAACCATGGCACCTGTAGGAGCGGCACCTTTGTGCCGCGATTTGTTGTAGGCGCGTTCGGGCCGGTGGTCATCGTGCAGTTCGAGGCCATACAGCGCATCCGTGCCGAGCCGGGTCTGCAGGCGCTCGAGCAACGCGAGCCAACCCTCGCCGCTGCCGCGCGGTGCGAATAAATCGCGCGCGGTCTCGGCGACACGCTCAAGCCGTCCTGCGTGCAGGGATACCGCGCGCACCGGCGCGGGGAGCCTTGTCTTTTCGAGATGCAACGCGAGTTGTTGTTGCAGGCGCGTCGTGTCACGCACGGGCTCGAGCACGCCGATACGCAGGCGTGTGGCCGCGTGGTCCGCGTGTTCAAGCAGCAGCGTGCAGCGCCGCACGCCACGGCCGCTTGCGCGCAACAGCGATGCGAGCTGTGCGAACAGAGGCTGCGCGGCTACGCCCACGAAGTCGGTGGATTCGGTTTCGAAGCCGAGTTCGCGCCGCGCATGGAACCGCGGCGGCGGCTGCCACGCATCGCGCGGATCGGGCCGATCGCCGAATGCGCGGGCCAGCGCATCGTTGAGCGCGGGTCCCGTGCGCCGCGCAAGCGCCGCGCGCGGTAGGCGCGCAAGGTCGCGCACGCGACGCGCACCAAAGCCCTGTAATTTCGCCGTGAGCGTCGGGGTCAGATTCAGCGCGTGCAGCGGTACCGCGCCGAGTGCGCCGTGCAGGGCCGCGGGCGACTCGATCCAAGCACCTGGCGCGCCGCGCGCGAGCCACAGCGCCGCGCGCGGCGTCGGTGCGAGTGCGAATTGCAACGACCATTGCCGTGCAGCGAACACACGCTCGACTTCCGTGCGTAAGTTAACGAGTGAACCGAACAGGCGCCGACTCCCTCCAACCTCGAGCAGCACCGCATCCGGTTCGGTGCTGACGCGCGAACTCCAGTTCAACGCTTCGGCGGCGACCGCATCCGGGAGGTCGGTGAGTACGCACAACCAGAGGGCGCCCGACGCCACCGACGGCGAGGCGCCAGTGGCGACCAGCGTGGGCGCACGCCGTGGGGAAGCCGCGCTGAGCGCTGCAAGTTGTTCCTGCTTTTCCAAAGACCACCTCAATAAAAAGGGGTCAAGGTCCTCCTTCATCGATAAGGCTTCGAGCACTTGGCAGGCGCAAAGCGATGGATTCGTTGAACCTTGACCCCGAAACTCCGCGGGCCTTGTAGACCGTGATTTCAAGCGTGTCGCCGTTCGTAGCGACACCGAGCCGCAGCGCGGCCGGCGACGGTTGTCGATGGCTCACGCCCGGGCTGAACAGAAAACCGCACGCACCGCTCGCGGCGGCGGCCAGTTGGAGCCGACGCAGCTGCCGAGGGTCGAGCGCCGGTAACCAGGCGAGTACTGCACCGCAGCCCTCGACACGTAGACACTCCTCAGCGGTCCAAGCCTGCTGGTCGACGGGTGGCTGCACGACCAACAACTGCGTGAGGTCGAGGCCGACGCCGGCAAGCGCGGGGGCATACGGCACCATTGGCGGCGCAATCCAGACCTGTGGCCGCCCCTCTGCGGCGATGCGGGCAAGCGCCGGCAACAACACCGTGAGTTCACCAATGCCGTACGCATCGACGAACAACTCGGTCAGCGCACCGCACGGCCAACCGCCACCAGGTAGAACCGCGTCGAGCTCAGCCCAGCCCGTCGCAACCGCCGGGACCGGCGCCTGCGTCGCCCCGCGCCAAATCGCGGGGTTCTCCAATAAAGTTGTGAGCGAGCTCATTTTTAAATTCGCGGCACAAAGGTGCCGCTCCTACAGGTGCCAAGGTTGTAGGAGCGGCGCCTTTGCACCGCGATTCATTGTGTCTTTACGCCGTTGCGGATGACGCCGATGACCACACCCTCGATCACCATCGACTGCTCACGCAGGTCAATGACGATGGGTTCGAAATCCGGATTCTCGGGCAACAATGAAACTTCGTGCGCGCGCTGGCGGTAGCGCTTGACCGTGACTTCGTCGTCGAGCCGGACGACGACCACCTGGCCGTTGCGGACTTCCGGTGAGCGATGCACGACGACCATGTCGCCGTCGAGGATGCCGGCGTCACGCATACTCATGCCCTGTACCTTGAGCAAGTAGTCGGCGCGCGGACGGAACAGGTTCGGGTCCATCTGGACCCGGCCCTCGATGTGCTCGGTGGCGAGAATCGGGTGGCCAGCCGCGACGCGGCCGACAATTGGCAGGCCCGGCGGCTCGGGTAGACGGATACCGCGAGATGCGCCCGGCACGAGTTCGATGGCACCCTTGCGCGCGAGTGCGCGCAGATGCTGCTCGGCCGCGTTCGGCGACTTGAAGCCCAGCTGCTTCGCGATTTCGGCCCGCGTCGGGGGCGATCCCGTTTCCTCGACCCGTTCACGGATGAGGTTTAGAATTTCTTCTTGACGCTCAGTTAGTTGTTCCACTTTTCTCACCCTTTATCGAAGCCTCGTTGGTGCGGCGCCTTGTACAAAATTACAGGTGTATATCTATACACCTACACGGACATCAAGGCAAGGGTCAAATCAAGCGGAAGGGCGAGGTCTTGAGAAAGTGCTCAAAGTCCGCGGCAGGGATTGGCTGGCTGAACAGATAGCCTTGCATGACCGCGCATTCGTGTGACTGCAGGTAGTCCCGTTGCGCCTCGGTCTCGACGCCCTCGGCGATGACTTCCATACGCAGGCTGCGGGCCATACTGAGGATGGCGTGGATCAGCGCAGTGTCATCGGGATCATTGCCGAGGTCACGAACGAACGAACGGTCAATCTTGAGCCGGTCGATCGGGAACCGCTTCAAGTAGCTTAATGACGAATAACCGGTACCGAAGTCGTCGATTGCAAAATGAACGCCAAGCTTCTGCATTTCGAGCACGGTATCGATGGTCTGGCGCGCGTCCTGCATCACAACGCTCTCGGTAAGCTCCAACACCAGGCAGGCAGGGTCGATTCCCGTCTCCTCGATCACCCGAGCCACCGTGGCGGGTAGACCATGCTGGCGGAACTGCAGCGCAGACAGGTTTACCGCGACCGGGAACGGGACGCCGAACTGCACCTGCCAGGCACGCGCCTGCCGACACGCCTCGTTGAGGACCCACTCGCCAATGTTGAGGATCAGACCGCTCTGCTCGACGATGCCGATGAACGCCCCCGCAGGCACGACCCCGTGCCCGGGTCGATTCCAGCGGACGAGTGCTTCGGCGCCTATAACACGGCTCTCGTCGACGTTTACGATGGGTTGGTAATACAACTCTAGTTCGCCCCGTTCAAGCGCACGACGCAACCCGTGTTCAAGCGACAGTCGCTCCGATGCATCCTCATTCATCTCGCTGCTGAAGAACTGATAGTTGTTACGCCCGTTCTCTTTCGCGTGGTACATCGCGACGTCGGCATTGCGTACCAAGGACTCGATGTCCGTGCCGTCATCGGGAATCACGGCAATCCCGATGCTCGGCGTCATACTGAATTCCCAGCCCTCAAGCGTGTACGGCTCAGACACGGCGGCGAGGATTTTTTCGGCGACACGCGCCGCAGATTCCGGTTCATCGAGTTCGGCGAGGAGGACGAGGAATTCGTCACCGCCCGGCCGTCCGACCGTGTCGCCAGCGCGTACGCACTCGCGAATCCGCTGTGCAACAGCGCGCAACAACAGGTCGCCCGTGTGGTGTCCGAGCGAGTCGTTAACGGTTTTGAACCGGTCGAGGTCGATGAACAGTAGCGCCGCACGCTCATTGGCGCGCTTCCTGCGCGTCAACACCTGCTTCAGGCGGTCTTCAAAAAGCGTACGGTTCGGCAAGCCGGTCAACGCGTCGTAATGTGCGAGATGGTGGATACGCTCGTCTGCACGACGCCGTTCGGTCACGTCGCGCGCGATGCCGCGGAATCCGACCGGCTCGCCGTCACCATCGTGCACGAGCGCGATTGAGGTCTCGATGAAGCGAGCCGTCCCGTCTTTGCAGACAATGCGCCAGTCGAGCCCCCGCGCGGAATCGCCGCTCACATAGACCCGGTTGAACACCCTGAACACCTCAGCCACATCGTCGGCATGCGTGAATTCCCGATTGTTCATGCCGATTAATTCGGACGCCGTATAACCGAGCGTGCGCACGAGGGCCTCATTGACATAGGTCAGGTTGCCCGCGAGATCCGCCTCAAAATACGGGTCCTCAAGCGACTGGATGATGTTGCGGTACTTCTCCTCGCTTTGCTCGAGCGCTTGCTGCGTGAGCTTCGCACCGCTGACGTCGCGCAGATAGGCTAAGAAGTGCAATGGCCGACCATCGTCGTCGGTGACGATCGACCAATTCACGTACAACCAAAGGTAGTGGCCGTCGCGATGGACGAATCGCTGCTCCATGTCGAACGAACGAATTTCCCCGCGGAGCAGTCGTTCACACTGTTCCCAGTGGGCAGGAAAATCTTCCGGCGCAATCGTCTCGCGGCAGTGCGCACCGACCAGGCTCGACGCCGGCTTTCCTAGGAGCCGGCATAGCGTGGGCGGCACTTTTCGCCAGTGGCCATCCAGGTCGATTTTCGTGACCATGACGAGTGAAAACGCTTCAGCGCGCTGGCGTTGCGCCTCGCTCTTTCGGAGCGCAACCGTCATGTGTTCGGCGAGCGCGAGCGCACGCGCACGCATCGTTCCGGTTCGCCACAGCAGCAGACCCAACAGGAAACTGATGATGGCGCCGGCCGCGAGCACCGCGGGCGCCGTGTCGAAATGCACGGGTGGCTGCGTATACGCAAGCACCCAGTTTCTTTCCGCGAGCTCGATAGTGATCGTGTGGAGTTCGATACCCACCGAGGGTGGCTGTTGGTAGGGATAAATTAACGCGCCCTCATCCAGTGCACCGTCATAAAGCCGAATCTCGAACCCGGCAGTGCCGCCCCCCACTTCGCCTACCACCGATGCGACGTCAACCGGCAACGCAATCCACCCGAAAAGCGCATCGTTTCGAAAGACGGAGCCGTAAATCACGACACCGGTGCGCTCGGGGCCGAGCGCCGGATTCGTCACATGGACGGGGCGCGACACCGCGAGCCCGCGCCGGTCCGCCGCGGCGCGCAGGGCTTCAAGGGGGATAGGACGCATACAGGCATCAAAGCCCAGCGGTGGGTAGTTGAATGGCTCGTTGTAGACAATCGGGCAATAGCGCTCGCGTTCTGCGAACCGGTCGATCTCAAAATCAGGCGCCCCGTCCGCGCGGGTTGCGGCAAGTTCACGCGCCAGCGCGCCAGCCTCAATGTGCCTGATGAACAACAGCGATGCGGCGCCGGGATACGCATCCGGAACACCGAGCGTGCGTGCGAACTCCTCCCAGTCGTCGCGCCGGACCGCTGTGGACCCAGCAAACAGCGCCTCGCCGGCGCGAACCAGCGCTGTATACAGCGCGAAGCGTGACTCGATGACGGATGCAATCTGTTCCGCGCGGTGCGCGAACAATGTCTCGCTCTCATGCCGCTCATGCTCGGCAGTCAGGTACGCCGCGATGACCGTCAGGAACAGGCCGGTGAGGAACACCAGCACGGCCAGCGAGCGGGCGACGACATCGGGTCGTGCAAAATAGCGCCGAAGGCGCAGGGTCGAAACCCGTAACGCCCTATTAGCCATTGATCAGCACTCGATGACGTTGACGGCGAGTCCGCCGAGGGAGGTTTCCTTGTAGATGCTTTGCATGTCGCGCCCCGTCTGGCGCATCGTCGCGATGACCTGATCCAGGGACACCTTGTGTTCACCGTCGCCGCGCAGCGCGAGGCGCGACGCATTGATGGCCTTCAGTGCGCCCATCGCATTGCGCTCGATGCACGGAATCTGTACGAGACCGCCGACCGGGTCACAGGTCAGGCCGAGGTTGTGCTCCATGCCGATTTCCGCGGCGTTCTCGATCTGCGAGTTCGTGCCGCCGAGCGCGGCGACGAGCCCGCCGGCGGCCATCGAGCACGCGACCCCGACCTCGCCCTGGCAACCCATCTCCGCACCCGAGATCGACGCGTTCTTCTTGTACAGGATGCCGATGGCTGCCGCCGTCAGCATGAACCGGACGACGCCCTCCTCGTCCGAATCCTTCAGGAAACGGTCGTAGTAATGCAGCACCGCCGGAATCACGCCCGCGGCGCCGTTCGTCGGTGCCGTCACCACGCGCCCGCCCGCGGCATTCTCCTCGTTCACCGCGAGCGCGAACAGGTTC
>CAYODZ010000169.1:0-2455 GCA_964402835.1 uncultured Gammaproteobacteria bacterium
TTTCCGCGCGCCCGACGCTACCCTCGGAGACTGACTGAATGGCCCGTATTGCTGGAATAAACATCCCGGCGAACAAGCACACCGTGATCGCGCTCACCGCGATCTTCGGCATTGGCCGTAGCCGTGCCCAGAAGATCTGCGACGCCGCCGGCGTGCGTCCTGAGATGCGTGTGAAAGACCTTAGCGAAGGCGAGGTCGAGCAGTTGCGTTCGGAAGTCGCGAAAGTGACGGTCGAAGGCGACCTGCGCCGCGAAGTATCGATGAACATCAAGCGTCTGATGGACCTTGGCGCATACCGCGGCTTGCGTCATCGTCGCGGGCTGCCGCTTCGTGGCCAGCGCACCCGTACCAACGCACGCACCCGTAAGGGCCCGCGTCGCCCGATTCGCAAGTAGGAATAGAACATGGCCAAACCGGCAACCAAGACGCGCAAAAAGGTTAAAAAGCACGTGCTCGACGGCGTCGCGCACATCCACGCGTCGTTCAACAACACGATCATCACCATCACCGATCGCCAGGGCAACACGCTCTCGTGGGCGACCTCGGGCGGCTCCGGCTTCCGTGGTTCGCGTAAGAGCACGCCGTTCGCCGCGCAGGTCGCCGCCGAAAAGGCCGGTACCGCCGCACAGGAGTACGGGGTCAAGAACCTCGAGGTGATGGTTAACGGCCCCGGCCCCGGTCGTGAGTCCGCGGTGCGCGCGTTGAACAACGCCGGTTTCAAGGTCCTCAGCATCACCGACGTCACGCCGATTCCGCATAACGGTTGCCGTCCGCCGAAGAAGAGAAGGGTTTAGTCATGGCGAAGTACATCGGTCCAAAGTGCAAACTGTCGCGCCGCGAAGGAACGGATTTGTTCCTGAAGAGCCGCGCGCGTCCGCTTGAGTCGAAGTGCCGCATCGAATCGACCCCCGGACAGCACGGTGGCCAAGGCGGCCGTCGTCCGCGCGTGTCCGATTACGGCTTGCAGCTGCGCGAGAAGCAGAAGCTGCGCCGCATGTACGGCGTGCTCGAGAAGCAGTTCCGGAACTACTACAAGAAAGCGTCCGCGCAGCGTGGGTCGACGGGTGAGAACCTGTTGAAGCTGCTCGAATGCCGTCTCGACAACGTCGTGTACCGCATGGGTTTCGCGGCAACGCGCGCCGAGGCGCGTCAGCTGGTGAACCACAAAGGTGTTTCGGTGAATGGCACGGTCGTGAACATCCCATCGTTCCAGGTCGCGGCCGGCGACATCATCGAGATCCGCGAGAAGTCGAAAAAGCAGCTGCGCATCCAGAGCGCGCTGTCGATTGCGTCGCAAGTCGGCTTGGTTGAATGGGTCGAAGTCGATGAAAAAGCCTTGAAGGGTACTTTCAAGGCGGTGCCGGAGCGTGGCGAGCTGCTGCCGGACATCAACGAGAATCTCGTCGTCGAGTTGTATTCGAAGTAACACTAGCGGGGCATTGCAATGCAGACTTCCGTAACCGAATTCCTGAAGCCGCACCTGACCGACGTCCAGATGCAGGGGCCACGGCGTGCCCGGCTCGTCCTCGAGCCGCTCGAGCGTGGCTTTGGCCACACGCTTGGCAACGCGCTGCGCCGGATTCTTCTATCGTCCATGCCGGGTTGCGCAGTCGTCGAGGTCGAAATCGACGGTGTACTGCACGAGTACACGACCATCGAAGGCGTGCAAGAGGACGTGGTCGACATCCTGTTGAACCTGAAGGGCCTTGCCATTCGCATGCATGGCCGTAGCGAAGCGACGCTGTCGCTGAGCAAGAAGGGCCCTGGCCCGGTCACGGCCGGCGACATCCAGCTCGACCACGACGTCGAAATCGTGAATCCCGAGATGGTGATCGCGAATCTGACGAGCGCGGGCAAACTCAGCATGAAGCTACGCGTCGCTCGCGGCCGCGGCTACGTGCCCGCCGTGCAGCGCGGCGCAGAGGACGAGTCCGCCCATATCGGCCGCCTCCGGCTCGACGCATCGTTCAGCCCGGTCACGCGCGTCACGTACGCCGTCGAGAGCGCGCGCGTCGAACAGCGCACCGACCTTGACAAGCTTGTGATCGACATCGAGACGAACGGCACGATTGATCCGGAAGAGGCGATTCGCCGCGCGGCGACGATCCTGCAGGGCCAGCTTTCCGTGTTCGTCGAACTCGAAGGCGCGGTCGATGAGACCAAGGCGGCTGCCGAATCCGATGTGGACCCGATCCTGTTGAAGCCGATCGACGACCTCGAACTCACCGTTCGCTCGGCGAACTGCCTGAAGGCAGAGAACATCCACTACGTCGGTGATCTGGTGCAGCGGACGGAGGTCGAGCTGTTGAAGACCCCGAACCTCGGCAAGAAGTCACTGACCGAAATCAAGGATGTGCTTGCGAACCTGGGCCTGACCATGGGTAGCAAGCTTGAGAATTGGCCGCCGTCGGGCCTGCGTCGCCCGGGCGAGGAGAAGCTCCATGCGTCATCGTAA
>CAYODZ010000170.1:0-44386 GCA_964402835.1 uncultured Gammaproteobacteria bacterium
GTGTCGAAGGTCCCGGCCGGCACCACCCAGGTGGCGACCAGCGCCACCACCATCATTCCGAACAGCAGTACGAGGGTGTGCGGAACCCTTATCGCACTACCACCCACACTGGCGGCCCTGGTTCTGCTGCTCCAGGTAGCCCATCAGCGGCGCGAAGTAGTCGATGATCGCGGTCGCGTCCATCTCGCGCGAACCGGTCAACTGTTCAAGCGCGTCCTGCCATGGTTGGCTTTGACCGAGCGCGAGCATCGCCGAGAGCTTCTCGCCCGCTTCTTCGCTGCCGTAGATCGAGCATTCGTGCAGCGGGCCCTCGTTGCCGGCCGCTTCGCACAACGCGCGGTGGAATTGGAACTGCAGGATGTGTGCAAGGAAGTAACGCGTGTACGGCGTGTTCGCCGGGACGTGGTACTTCGCACCAGGATCGAAGTCCGTCTCACTGCGCTCGACCGGCGCGGCGACGCCCTGGAACTGCTCACGCAGCTCCCACCAGCGTGCATTCAACTGGTCCGGCGTCGCGGTCCCCGCGAACGCATCCCAGCGCCACTGGTCGACGACCTTACTGAACGGCAGGAATGCGATTTTCGCCAGCGCGAGTTTCATTTGCTGGTTCACGACCGCCTCGTCGCTCGGCGTGTACTCGCCGATCAGCCCGACTTCCTGCAGATAACCCGGTGTCAGCGAGAGCTCAAGCGTGTCGCCGATGCCCTCGTGGAAACCGTCGTGCGCACCGCTCTGGTACAGGTACGGTTGATGGTTGTACGCGAGGTCGTAGTACAGGTGGCCGAGCTCGTGATAGACGGTGGTCAGCATCTCCTTCGTCGGCTCGATGCACATCTTGATGCGCACGTCGCCCTGCAAATCGATGTCCCACGCGCTCGCGTGGCACTGGACGTCGCGGTCCCGCGGCTTGGTCAGCATCGACCGCTCCCAGAAACTGTCCGGGAGCTCGCCCATACCCAGCGAAACGAAGAACTGTTCGGCGAGTTCGGTCATGCGCACCGCGTCGTAGTCCTGTTCCTTGAGCGCGGCGTCGACGTCGAGGTCGCTGACGCCCGCGTACGGTTCCAGCAACGGGTACAGGTTGTCCCAGCTCTGCGCCCACATGTTGCCGAGCAGGTGCGCGGGAATCGGACCGTCCGCCGGCACGCGGTCGCCATACTCTTCATGCAGCGTCGCGCGGACGTGGCAATGAAGTTGGTCGTACAGCGGCTTCACCTGCGTCCATAGGCGATCCGCCTCTTCGTAGAACGCGTCGGCATCCATGTCGTACGCCGAGCGCCACAAGTGGCCCGTATCGCGGAAGCCAAGTTCCTGCGCGCCCTCGTTCGTGAGTTCGATGAAGCGCTTGTAATCGTCACGCATCTCTGGCGAGACCGTGCGCCAACCGAGCCACGCTTCAAGTTGCGCATCGTAATCGCGGTTCTCCGCGAGCACGCGCTCGAGCTCGGGCAGAGTCTTGCAACTCTCCGCGCCGTCCGGGCAGTACTTGCCACTGCCGTACACCGCCTCCATCCGCGAGACGATTTCCGCGAGTTCCTGCTGCTTTGTGGGGTCGCGTGGGGCCGGCAGCGGGCTGCCGACCTGCAGCAGTCGCAGCATGCGCGCGACATCGCCGGACTGCTCCTGACCGACGTAGCGTTTGCTGTCTTCGATCGCGTTCGATATCCAGGCGAGCTGCTCAGCCGTCGATTTCGCCACGAGTGCATTTGTGTCGGGCGTGATGTAAGTCGCCGCGACCCACGCGGTACGCGCCCGATTCGGATGCGCCTCGGTTAGCTCCTCGTTCAGCCGTTCGACGAACGCCTCTGCGCTCTCATCGGACTTGGCCGCCGCGGCCCGTTCGCGATCCCTGTCGCCGTCGCCGTTCATGCAGCCCGCGAGCGCGAGCGCCACGGCCGAACCCAACACCAATTTCATGTCAATCATGTGTTTCACCTTTATCGAACGCCGACCATCAGGCTCTTGATCGGCTTCATCAACAGAATGAGCAGCAGGCCGCCGCCTGCCGAAGTCAGGAAGATTTGCATGTACACGGCGGGCATGTCGGCGATGCCCTCGCCTGCCGTCGCCTCACCGGCGAGCAGGCCAGCAACGAGGTTGCCGAGCGCCGCACCGACAAACCAGATACCCATCATTTGCGACTTGTAGTTCTTCGGTGCGAGCTTCGTGGTCGCGGACAGGCCGACCGGCGACAGCGTGAGCTCGCCCATCGTGTGCAGCAGGTAGGTCGAAATCAGCCACCACGGCAATGCCTGGTTGCCGGCGAGGACGACTTTCGCGCCGAAGTACATCGTCAGGAAGCCGAAGCCCATCACGATGAGGCCGAGGCCGAACTTCACCGGCAGCGACGGCTCCATCATCCGCCGCGCGAGCGCAATCCAGAACCACGCGTACAACGGTGCGAGCGCGATGATGAACATCGCATTCAGCGACTGATAGAAGCCAGCGGGATGCACGCCGGCCGGGAACAATCCGCCGAGAAAGCTACGGTCGGTGTGGTCGAACGCAAAGATGTTCAGCGACGAGCCGGACTGTTCGAAGCCGGCCCAGAAGAGTGCAGCCGCACAGAACAGAACAATGATGACGACCGTTCGCTTCTTTTCATCGGTGGTCAGGCCGCCGAGCGTGAAGATGTGCAGGAAGAACAGCGCGACCATGCCGACAATAACGTAGGTCGCCGCACGGGCGACGACCTGCGGGTCGAGTACGAACGCCCCGTTCAGCGCGAGCGCGACGAACACGAACAGCGCGGCCAGCAATGCACCGATCACCGTCCACGATTTACGCGCGAACGCCTGTTGCTTGGCCGGATCTGGGTTTGCATGCGGCGGGTGCAGCCCGGCATCGCCGAGGTGCTTACGCGTCAGTCGGAACTGGAGCAGACCGAAGAACATGCCGACACCGGCGGCGGCGAAGCCGTAATGCCAGTTAATCTGCTCGCCGAGGAACGAGCACACCAGCGGGCCAAGGAACGCGCCGAGGTTGATGCCCATGTAGAAGATCGTGAAGCCCGCGTCGCGCCGTGCGCCGCCTTCCGGATACAACTCACCCACCACCGAGCTTACGGTCGGCTTCAGCATGCCGGTGCCGAGGACGACGAACAGTAGACCGAGATAGAACGCCCAGGTCGCCGGAATCGCGAGCGTGAAATGACCGATCATGATCGTGATGCCGCCGTACCAGATCGAGCGTTGCATGCCGATCAGCCGGTCGGCGATCCAACCACCGGGCAGCGCCACGATGTAGACCGCCGCGGTATAGATGCCGTAAATCGCGGTCGCCGTGGCGTCGGTCATGCCCATTCCGCCGTTCGCGACCTGGTCAATCATGAACAGCACGAGCAATGCCCGCATGCCGTAATAGGAGAATCGTTCCCACATTTCTGTGAAGAACAGCGTATACAGGCCCCGCGGGTGCTTTGTTTGGACCGCAGGATGCTCCGGCAACACGGTGGATTCGACCATGGATTCCCCTAATGATGGTTGGGTAAAAGCCCCGATACTATTCACCGTGGTCGCAGGCCCCGTCAACCGCAAGTACGCCAGGGAACCTTTTTTGGGCGCGCGGGTCCGAGTATGCTTCCGCACTCACCGAGTGGAGACGCCCATGTATCGTTTACTGATTCTGCTTATCACGGCTGTGGCCGTTTCGTTGGGCGCCTGCACGGCGCCGGAGTCCCGGACCGCCGAAACAAAGGCGGATGGAGACGATCGCATGTTCGACATGCCCTATGAGATGCGTGACCTTGAGAATGGCCTGCGGGTCATCGTGGTCCCAACCGATTACCCCGACATCGTCACGTTGCAGATTCCAGTCGCGACCGGCTCGCGCAACGAAGTCGAGCCCGGCAAATCGGGTTTCGCACACTTCTTCGAGCACATGATGTTCCGCGGCACCGAGCAGTATCCGCCGGACGAGTACGGCCGCATCTTGAAGAACGCCGGCGCCGACCAGAACGCGTATACCTCGGACGACCTCACGAACTACCACATCACCTTCACGAAGGCCGACCTCGAGAAGATGATCGAGCTCGAGGCTGACCGGTTCCAGAACCTCTCATACAGCGAGGAGCTATTCCGCACCGAAGCGCAGGCGGTCAAGGGCGAGTACTTGAAGAACTACTCGAACCCGCTTTTGAAAATGCTCGAGACCATGCGCAGCAACCACTTCACGACGCATACCTACCGCCACACCACGATGGGCTTTTTCGAAGACATCGAAGACATGCCGAACCAGATGGAGTACTCGAAGGTCTTCTTCGACCGCTGGTACCGGCCCGAGAACACCACCATCATCTTGGTCGGCGACCTTGACCCCGAAGCGACCTTCGGCATGGTTGAGCGCTACTGGGGTGATTGGAAACAGGGCGACTACACGGTCGAAATTCCCGAGGAGCCAGCCCCGACGGGTCCCCAGTATGAGCACATCAAGTGGGACGGCCCGACACCCGCGTGGGTGATGAGCGGCTTCCGGGGTCCCGCCTACGAGCGCGGCGACAAGGCCATGCCCGCAATGGATCTGCTCGCGTCCGTTTATTTCTCACAGACCTCCGACCTTTACCAGAAGCTCGTGATTCAGGAGCAGGTCGTCGACCAGCTCTTCGCGTACTTCCCAACGCGTAAAGACCCCGGCCTGCTCACGATCGCCGCACGCCTGCTCGACGATTCGAAGGCCGCGTACGTGCACGAGGAAATCATGAAGACGCTCGCCCGCGCGCGCACCGAGCGTGTGCCGGTGGACCGGCTTGAGGACATCAAGTCGAACCTTCGCTACAGCTTCGCCGGCGCGATGGACAACTCCGAGACGATTGGCGAAGTGCTCGCGAGCTATGTGCATTACGAACGGACGCCGGAGACGCTGAACGACTACTACGCGGCGACCGCCGCGGTCACGCCGGACGACCTGATGGCGTACGCAAACGATTATTTCGTGGACATCGGCCGCAGCACCGTGACCCTGTCGACCGGCGAATCACTCGCAGGCTTCGACGGCGCGCGCACGCTCGTCGACAACCTCGTCGCGGAAGCGAATGCGAAACCGGCGGCTGACGTCGAATTCATCGAGATGCGTTCGGAGACCTCACCGCTCGTGGACGTCGCGCTGATGTTCCACACCGGCGCTGCACATGAACCCAAGGGCAAACGCGGCGTTGCGGCACTCACTGCGATGATGATTACCGACGGCGGCTCAGAGAACCGCACGCTCCGCGAGATCAACCAGGCGTTGTTCCCGCTCGCGGCCGGTTTCAGCGCGCAGGTCGACAAAGAACTGACCCGCCTGTCGGGCACCGTCCACCGCGACCGCCTCGACGACTGGTACCGAATCGTGTCCGACCAGTTGTTGAATCCGGGCTGGCGCGAGGATGACTTCAAGCGCCTGAAGACGCAGCTCACATCCGCGATCCGTACGAATCTTCGCGGCAACAACGACGAGGAATTCGCGAAGGAAGCGCTGTACGAGGCGCTGTACGAAGGTCATCCGTACGGGACCTTGAACATGGGCGACATCAGCGACATCGAGTCACTGACCCTCGCTGACGTACAAGCGTTCTACGCAGCGAACTTCACGGCAGCGAACGCCACGGTCGGCTTGGCCGGCGGCTACCCCGAATCGTTCACGGCGCGCCTCAGCGACGATCTCGCGAAGCTGCCGAGCGGCGAGCGCAAACAGCTCGACCTGCCGGCACCGCCGACGCTTGATGGTCACCACGCCATCGTGATCCAGAAGGAAACGCCAGGCGTCGCGGTCTCGTTCGGCTTCCCGATCGACGTGAAACGTGGCGATCCCGACTGGGTCGCGCTGTGGCTCGCGCGTTCGTGGCTCGGCGAGCACCGCAGCAGCAACTCGCATCTGTACCAGCGCATCCGCGAGACCCGCGGCATGAACTACGGGGATTATGCGTACATAGAGTATTTCCCGGGCGGCATGTACCAGTTCCAACCGCCCGCGAACGTCGCGCGCCAGCAGCAAATCTTTCAGGTCTGGATCCGCCCGCTGCGCGACAACAACGACGCGCACTTCGCGACACGCGTCGCGATGTATGAACTCGGTAAAGTGCTCGACGAGGGCATGACCGCGGCGCAGTTCGAGGAAACGCGTAACTTCCTCGACAAGTACGTGAGCTTGCTCGTGAAGACGCAGTCGCGCCAGCTCGGCTATCAGATCGACAGCGAGTGGTACGGCACCGAGGCATTCACCGACTACGTGCGTGCCGGCCTCGACGCGCTCACACTCGACGACGTGAACGCCGCGATCCGCAAGCATTGGCAGATCGATGACATCCAGTTCGTGTTCATCTCGAAGGACGCGAACGACCTCGCCGAGCGGCTCGTGTCGAACCGCGTGTCGGAGCCCGTCTACAACGCGGAGATGACCGACGAGGTGAAGGCCGAGGACGAAGTCATCAAATCACTCGAGCTCGGCTTCACCGCCGCGACCGTCACGGTCAAGAAGGACACCGAGTTCTTCGAGTAAGCCGCCGTCAACCGAGGGGGTCGGGGTCCACCGACCCTGACCCCCTTTCTTTTTGTTCAGTTTTTGTTCAGATTGACCGCTCTAACATGACACGCATGAAAGCACTCATCACGCTCATCGCGCTCGCGGCCGCAGGCGCCGCCCACGCCGAGGGCCCCTTCGTGGGCGCACGGATTTCGCACACCACCTTCGACTACGTCGAGTCCGGTAACACATGGACAATCGAGTCCGATCGGGTACGGCCGGCCGTGTTCGCCGGTTACCGGTTCGCGGGCGGGCTCGAACTCGCGCTCGACCATTCGCGCGGCAGCACCGGCACTGCTGGTTGCCCGCCGGGATCGGCGTGCCCGGCCATTGCCGTGCCAACGAAGGTGTCACTCACCAGCCTCACCGCGGGTTACGCGTGGCCGCTCGCTGATGCGTGGTCACTGGCGGCGCGTGCGGGCGTGGAACAGGCGCGGGCGGATTTCTCGGGTTTCGGTAGTGCCCGAGAAGACTCGCTGCTCGCGGCCGCGACGCTCGGCTACCATTTGTCGTCGAACCTCTCGGTCGGTCTCGACGTCGCGGCGTCAGGATTCGAATCGCGTCGCGTCGGTATCGCGTTGCGCTACGACTTCTAGTCGCCGGGGATTTCGCCCCGGCGTTGCGCCTCGACTTCCTTCCAGCCGGGTACCAACCACTTCGATAGCAGAATACCGGCCTCGAACAAGAGGTACATCGGCACGGCCAGCAGCGTCTGCGAGATGACATCGGGCGGCGTCAGGAACATGCCGATGACGAACGCCCCGACGAGCACGTAGGGCCGCTTCTTCGCGAGCTGCACGGGCGTCGTGAAGCCGGTTCGCACGAGCAGGATGGTCGCGACCGGCACCTGGAACGCGAGTCCGAACGCGAAGAACAGCGCCAACACGAAACTCAGGTAATGCGCGATGTCGGTCATCATCGTGACGCCGGCCGGCGGCGAAGCCGCGAGGAACGCAAACACGAGCGGGAACACGATGTAGTACGCGAACGCAATTCCGGCATAGAACAGGAAAATGCTCGCGACGGTCAGCGGCAACGCGAAGCGCTTCTCCTGATGGTAAAGCCCCGGCGCGATGAACGCCCACGCTTGGTACAACACGTACGGCATCGCGAGCGTGAGTCCGGCGAACAGCGCAAGCTTGAATGGCGTAAGAAACGGGGACGCGACTTCAGTCGCGATCATCGACGAGCCTTCAGGAAGGCGCGCCATCAACGGCCCTGCAAGCGCCGTGAACAATTCGTTTGCGAACGGCGCCAGCGCGGCGAACAGAACGAGGACAACCACGACCACCCGCAATAGCCGGCTGCGCAACTCCACCAGATGCTCGACGAGCGTCTGCCCACGGTTCGGGTCAATGCGAGTCATCGTCGCCCTTCAGCCCACGCGCGATGTCACGGCGGCTACGGTCGAGTTCGTCGCGCAGGTCTTCGGCGTCGATTTCGCGGTCCACTTCGGCTTTCACTTGCGCGACCATCAGCTTCGCGCGGCCGACGAGCACACCAGCGGTGCGTGCAAGCCGCGGCAGGCGCTTCGGCCCGACGACAATCAGGCCAAGCACCGCAATGAGCAGGAGCTCCCAGAGGCCGACGTCAAACACGGCTGGGGATCAGCGCGCGTCGGGGTCTTGCGGGGGCGTTTCGTCAGAATCCGCGTCGCCGGATTTCATCCCGGAGCGGAAATTCTTCACGGCGGAACCGAGATCGCTGCCAAGCGAACGCAGCTTACCGGTGCCGAACAGCAGCACGACGATTACCAAGATAATCAACAACTGCCAAACGCTTATTCCACCGAATCCCATGGCGTGTCCTCCGTCAGTCGACGAGCGAGTCGGCGAGGCGTTGGGCCTCCGCGAGTTCGATCTTGCCGTCGTACAGCGCGCGACCCACGATCGCACCTGCCAGATTATCCTCGCGCGCGGCCACGAGCGCACGCACGTCATCAAGGCTGCTGACGCCGCCGGACGCGAATACCGGCACGGAGACCGCCCGCGCGAGCTCGATGGTCGCCTCGGCGTTGATGCCGCCGAGCTTTCCGTCGCGTTCGATGTCGGTGAATACGAAGGCGGCGATACCGTCTCGCTCGAGGTGGCGCGCGGTGTCGAGCAAATCGTGCGTCGAGAGTTTCGACCAGCCGTCGATCGCGAGCCGACCGGCGCGTGCATCAAGCCCCACCATGATGTGCTCCGGGAACTCGAGGCACAGATCGTTCACGAAATGCGGCGTCGTGACCGCGCGTGTGCCGATGATGACCCAGTCAACGCCAGCCTCGAGATAGACCTGCACGGTCTCTTCGCTACGGATGCCGCCACCGACCTGAAGCGGCAGATCGGGAAACGCCGTTGCGATCGCATGGATCGCATCGGCGTTCGCGGGCTCACCCGAGACCGCACCGTCGAGGTCGATAACGTGCAGGCGGCGCGCGCCCGCCTCAATCCATCGCCGCGCGAGCGCGACGGGGTCCTTGTCGACCACGGTTTTACCGCGGACGCAGTGGCCGTTCTTGAGATTGATTGCCGGTATTAACAACATGGGGAACAGGAAAGCTCCAGAGCCTATGCAATTTTTAACATGCTTCGAGCCAGAATGTCACCGGTCCGTCATTCACCAGTGAAACTTGCATGTCCGCGCCGAAGCGGCCACTTGCCGTTTTTGGCCACAAACGCGCTGCGTTCGCGCACAGATAATCAAACAGGCGCGCCCCGACTTCAGGTGGCGCGGCCGGGCTGAAGCTCGGGCGAGCGCCCTTTGCGGTGTCGGCCGCGAGCGTGAATTGGGGGACCAGCAACAGCCCGCCGCCGTGGTCCTGCAGCGACCGGTTCATGCGCCCATCGGCATCCGGGAAGACGCGGTAGCCAAGCAGGCGCTCGAGCAGGCGGTCCGCGCGCGCCTCGTCATCCGTGTGCTGTACGCCCACGAATACGAGCAGGCCCGGGCCAATGCGCGCAGTCTCGGCGTCGGCACAGCGCACCGATGCCTGGGTCACCCGCTGCAACAACCCGATCACGCCAACGCGCCTCGCGTAAGAAAATGCTTACAGAAAATACCAGTTTTTGCCGATAGGTGAACACCCGAGCAGGTGCGATAGTCCGCCTCGAGGGAGCGATAGGGGCTCAATCACCCGGGAAAGGATTTCCCCTTCAGGCCCCGGCAAGGATGCCGGGGTTTTTTTATGCCGTCAGCTCGCCGCGCGGGCCGCACGCTTCCGCTCGTGTTCGAGCAGCTTCCGCTTTCTCAGTCGGATCGATTCGGGCGTGACTTCGACGAGCTCGTCGTCGTCGATGAACTCGAGCGCCTGTTCGAGTGAGAAGCGGATGGGCGGCGTCAAGATCATGTTCTCGTCCTTGCCGGCTGCGCGAACGTTCGTCAGCTGCTTGCCCTTAAGCGGGTTCACAACGAGGTCGTTCTCGCGGCTGTGAATGCCGACGATCATGCCTTCGTAGACTTCGACGCCCGGGTCAATCAACATCCGGCCGCGCTCCTGCAGCGCGAACAGCGAATACGCGAGTGCGGTGCCCTGCCCGTTCGCGATCAGCACGCCATTACGACGCTGGCCGATGCCGCCCTTGCGTACGGGGCCGTAGTGATCGAACACGTGGTGCAGGAGGCCGCTGCCCGAGGTCGCGGTCATGAACTCCGTGCGGAAGCCGATGAGCCCGCGCGCGGGAATCAGGTAGTCGAGGCGAACCCGGCCCTTGCCGTCGCCCTGCATGTCCTGCAGGTCGCCGCGGCGCTCGCCGAGCTTCTCCATAACGGCGCCCTGATGCGCCTCCTCGACGTCAACGGTCAACATTTCGAACGGCTCACACAACTCGCCGTCGACGTCCTTCGTGATGACCTGTGGACGCGACACGGCGAGTTCGTAGCCCTCGCGACGCATCGTTTCGATCAGGATGGACAGGTGCAGTTCGCCGCGACCCGAGACCTGAAAGCGGTCCGGGTTCTCGGTGTCCTCGACGCGCAGCGCAACGTTGTAGATGAGTTCGCGATGCAGGCGCTCGCGGATCTGGCGCGAGGTCACGAACTTGCCCTCACGACCGGCAAACGGCGAATTGTTGACCTCGAAACCCATGCTGACCGTCGGCTCGTCGACCGACAGCGGCGGCATCACCTCGACCTGTTCCGGCGCGCAAATCGTGTCAGAGATTCCGAGTGCGTCGATACCGGTGAACGCGATGATGTCGCCCGCCTGTGCGTCCGGCACTTCGACACGGTTCAAGCCGTGGAAGCCGAGAATCTGCAGCATGCGGGCATTGCGGCGCTCGCCGTCGCGGTCCACGACGACGACCGGCGTGTTCGTTTTCACACGGCCGCGCGAGATGCGGCCGATACCGATGACCCCGACAAAACTCGAGTAATCAAGGCTCGATACTTGCATCTGGAACGGGCCCGACGGGTCGACGGCGGGTGGCGTGACGCGGTCGATGATGGCCTGGAATAACGGGTCCATGTTGCCGCCGCGTGTCTCAGCATCGAGATTCGCCCAACCTTGCAGCGCGGACGCATAGATGACCGGAAAGTCGAGTTGTTCTTCGGTCGCGCCGAGCTTGTCGAACAGTTCGAACGTCTGGTTAAGCACCCAGTCGGGTCGTGCGCCCGCACGGTCGACTTTGTTGATGACCACAATCGGCTTCAGGCCGAGCGCAAATGCCTTGCGCGTCACGAACCGTGTCTGCGGCATCGGACCGTCGACCGCGTCGACCAGAAGCAACACTGAGTCGACCATCGACAGCACGCGCTCGACTTCGCCACCGAAATCCGCGTGCCCCGGCGTGTCGACGATGTTGATGCGATAGTCATGCCAACGAATTGCGGTGTTCTTCGCGAGGATGGTGATGCCGCGCTCGCGTTCGAGGTCGTTCGAGTCCATCACGCGTTCGACTTGGGGTGCGCGCTGGTCGAGCGTGCCCGACTGCTGGAGCAGGCGGTCAACAAGCGTGGTCTTGCCATGGTCGACGTGGGCGATGATGGCGATGTTGCGTAAATTCTGGATCACTGGGGTCTGGCCGGGGCGCGGCGGGTTGGTTACGGTGAAAGGCGCGGCATTATACTGCAATGGCCATGGACACATTCGTCAAAGTCGCGAAGTTCCGGAATCTCCCCGATGCCCAGATCGCGCTCGGCCGGCTCGAAGCCGAGGGAATTCCGGCATTCCTCGCCGACCAGTACCTCGTCCAGGCGCTGCCAGGCGCCATCGGCGAGATCCCGCTGCTCGTTGCCGGACACAACGAAGCGCGTGCCCTCGAGGTGCTCGCGACCGACTATTCACTCGATTTGGATGACGACCATGAAACGACGTGATTTTCTAGCCGGCGCCGCCGTACTGGGCGCAACCGGCCTCGCCGGCTGCCAACCTGAGCGCGAAGCGGGCACCGGGTCGTACGCGGCCGGTGAAACGATTCGGTGGAGCATGGTCACCACCTGGCCGAAGAACTTCCCCGGGCTCGGTACGGGCGCAGAGACCCTTGCACGGTTAATCGGCGAGATGACGGGCGGGCGCATTCAGGTGCAGGTCTACGGCGCCGGCGAGATCGTGCCCGCGTTTGAGGTGTTTGACGCGGTCGCGCGGGGCACCGCGGACATGGGCCATGGCGCCGCGTACTACTGGAAGGGCAAGTCGGAGGCAACCCAGTTCTTCGCCGCTGTTCCGTTCGGCATGAACTGCCAGGAGGTCATGGGCTGGCTGTACTACGGCGGCGGGCTTGAGCTGTACCGCGAGCTCTACGCGTCATTCGGCCTCGTGCCAGCACCGTGCGGCAACACCGGTACGCAGATGGGCGGCTGGTTCAACAAGGAAATCCGCTCGGTCGCGGACTTGCGCGGATTGAAGATGCGCATCCCCGGCCTCGGGGGCGACGTCCTGCGGCGCGCCGGCGGTACGCCGGTGAACCTGCCCGGCGGTGATATTTTTACGGCGCTGCAGACGGGCGCCATTGACGCGACCGAATGGGTCAGCCCGTATAACGACCTCGCGTTCGGCCTGCACCGCGCCGCACGCTATTACTACTACCCGGGCTGGCAGGAACCGGGCCCTGTGCTCGAAGCGCTGTTCAACAAAGCGACCCTCGAGGCGCTGCCCGACGACTTGCAACACATCGTGCTCAATGCATGCCGCGTCGCGGAGCAGGACATGCTCGCCGAGTACACGGCGCGCAACCCCATCGCGCTCGACCAACTCGTTAACGAGCACGGCGTCGAGCTACGCGCATTCCCGGACGACGTGCTCGCACGGCTGCGGGAAATCTCTGCGGAGGTCATCGCGGAAGTCGGTGAGAAAGATGAGCTGTCCCGCCGAATCTATGCGTCATACACCGGCTTTCAGTCGCGCGTCCGGGATTACCAGCGCATCGCTGAAGAGGCATACGCCCGCGCTCGAGAATAGAAATGTAGGAGCGAATCTGCGATTCGCTATTTTTTATTTTTGAACGAGTGCCATCCCGATCCAAAGCGCCGCCAGCGCCACCACCACGCTTCCGACAACGTTGACGCCCGCAACCAATAACTCGCCCTTGCGCATCAACGCGACCGTTTCGACCCCGAAAGCGGAGAACGTCGTGAATCCGCCAAGCAGCCCGGCGAATATGAACACGCGGGCGTCGGCGCCAACCGCATCCGCGCGTAGCAAGTAACCCGCGGCAAGTCCGGCGAGCAGACAACCGAATGCGTTGACGGCGAACGTGCCCCACGGGAACCGCGACGCGACCACGAAGTGAGAGACCCACCCCGACAGAAGGTAGCGCGCGACTGAGCCAATCGCTCCACCCAGCGCCACCAGTGCGAGCGCCTTCATCGCGCGATCACTTCCATTCGCCGGGCAAGTTCCCGCGCGCCGGAATGCCGCCTGCAGCCTTCAACAGGCGCGCAAAGTGCATCAGATTCCAAGCCAAGAACGTCGCGTTTCGCCGCGTGAATGTATTGTCGAAGCCAACGCGGCTGCCGTCGTCGCGGCGATCGCCGTAGCTCGGGCCCGGTCCGGCCTCGCCGATCCAACCCGCGTCGGCTTGCGGCGGGATGGTGTATCCGATGTGCTGCAACGCGTACAAGACGCCAGCGGCGACGTGTTTGATGCCGTCTTCGTTACCAGTGACCAAGCAACCGCCGACCTTGCCGTAGTACACGTACTGGCCATTCTCGTTGGTGTCTGCCGACTGTGCGTAAAGACGCTCGATGAGCCGTGTGCATACCGAAGAGCGCTCACCGAGCCAGATCGGCGTGCCGATCACCAAAATATCCGCGCGTTGTACGCGCTCGTAGAGCGCCGGCCACTCGTCGCGATCGAAGCCGTGCTCGGTCATGTCGGGTTGTACGCCAGGCGCAAGCAGATAATCGAGCGCCCGCACGTGTTCGACCCCGACGCCTTCGGCCTGCATGATTTCGGCGACGTATTTCATCAACGACGCCGTGTGCGAACGCTGGGGCGTCGGTTTGAGCGTGCAGTTGATGAACAGTGCGTCCATCGCTCAATCGTACAGCAGCGTTGGCAACCAGGTCGCCAGCGACGGCCACGCCGCGAGCACGCCGAGTGCGACCAGCTGGATCGCGATAAACGGCGCGACGCCCCGGTAAATCGTCGCGGTCGTGATGGCGGGTGGCGCGACCCCACGCAGGTAAAACAGCGCGAAACCGAACGGCGGCGTCAGGAAC
This sequence comes from uncultured Gammaproteobacteria bacterium, assembly GCA_964402835.1. GTDB lineage: Bacteria > Pseudomonadota > Gammaproteobacteria > Natronospirales > JAIVGZ01 > JAIVGZ01. Next base: position 14,140 of record CAYODZ010000170.1, read on the forward strand.
GAGGTTTGCAGATTCAGCGCAATCATCACGCCGAGCCAGATGGGGTCGACGCCCATCATAAGGAGCACGGGGCCGACAATTGGCACGACGACAAATGTGATTTCAATAAAGTCGAGCACGAAGCCGAGTAGGAACATGAACACCATCACTGCGAGCAATGCACCGAACGTGCCGCCGGGTAATGCCGACAGCAAGTCGAGCACCAACGCCTCACCGTGCAAGCCGCGGAACACCAGCGCGAATACTGATGCGCCAATCAGAATCGCGAACACCATGCAGGTGATGCGCAGCGTCTGCTGCATCGTCTCTCGCAGTCGATCAGCATCGAGACCCCGCCGAGCGAGCGCGAGCACTAACGCACCCGCCGCACCGACTGCGGCCGCTTCGGTGGGCGTCGCGAAACCGCCGATGATCGAGCCGAGCACCGCCACCATGAGCAAGAGCGGCGGTAACATCGCACGCGCCGCACGCGTGGCGAGTTCCGCGGCGGTGATATGGTCGCGCTCTGCCTGCGGTATCGCGGGGGCTGCGACTGGGCGCAGCCACGCAACCCCGATGATGTACACCGCGTAAAGCGCGACGAGCAGGATGCCGGGCAGCAATGCGCCCGCGAACAGGTCACCCACCGAGACCGAGCGCGGCGAAAAAACGCCCTGCGCCAGCTGCGCTTGCTGGTACGCGGATGACACAACGTCGCCGAGCATGACGAGGACGATGGAGGGCGGCACGATTTGACCCAGCGTCCCCGATGCGCAGATGGTGCCGCTCGCGAGCGCCGGGTCGTAGCCCCGGCGCAGCATCACCGGCAGCGACAACAAGCCCATGGTGATGACCGTCGCCCCGACGATGCCAGTGCTCGCCGCCAGCAACAGACCGACAACCAGTACAGACAGGCCGAGCCCACCGCGCAACGGCCCGAACAGCAGCGTGAGGGTATCGAGCAAGTCCTCGGCGATGCGGGTGCGCTCGAGCACGACGCCCATGAAGACGAAGAGCGGAATCGCAATCAGCGTTTCGTTCTGCATGATGCCGAACAGCCGGTTCGGCAACGCTTGCAGATAAATCGTGTCGAACAAACCAAACGCCGCGCAAACGAATGCGAACAAGAGCGATACGCCGCCAAGCACGAACGCAACCGGAAAACCGGTCATCAGCGCAGCGATGATTAGGACGAACAGTAGAAGGGCGAGCCACTCCATCGTTAGTTCCTACGGAGGATTCGCCAAGCATCGGCCGCCATCGCGATGCCCTGCAGCGCGAGCAGCGCGGCGGTGACTGGGATGACGGTTTTCAACAAGAACAGGCCCGGCAGGCCGCCGGCCTCGCGTGAACGTTCGCCCACCGCCCAGGACGCCGCGACATAGTCCCAGCTCGACCACCCAATGTACGCACACAGCGGCAGGAGCAACACGACCACGCCGATGAGGTCGACCCCCGCGCGGCCGCGGGCCCCGAAGCGACGGTAGAACACGTCCACGCGCACGTGCGCGTCGTGCTTCAGCGTATACGCAAGGCCGAGCATCAGCACGACGCCATGCAGCCAGGTCACCGACTCCTGCAGTGCGATCCACCCCGCGTCGAACAGATAGCGCGCGCAGACGACGACGACCGTCACGACGACCATTACGAGCGTCAGCCAGGCAAGCGTGCGGCCGCTCCACTCACTCGCGCGTTCAATCATCCGCGCGTCGCCATAGGAAGAGCGCGCACGCGACGACCCACGCGAGCACCGATGCCTCGAGCACGCGCTGCGCCGCGCCCGAGTAAGAAGACTCCAGAAACATCAGCCCGAGCAATGCGGGCACCGCGGCGATGCGACCGAGCCGAGACAGCCACACGCCGCCACGCCAATGCCGCGCGCCGAGGCCGAGCATAAACAGCGTCATCGGCGCGAATAGGTAGCCCGCAAGACCGAACAGGTTATGCAGCGCCTGTGACGCACTCGGCTCGGCTGGGCGGCAGCCGAAGTCACACGGGAACGCGGCCGCCGCGAGGTAGCCGACCGCGAACAGCACAAGCCCGATCGCTCCGATTGTCGCGTAGGACGACCGTGGCAATGCGTGCCACGCGAGCACCGCGAACACGCTCAGCAAGATTCCCGCGGGCACGAAACCACCGAAATTGATGACGGCGGCATGCGGCGCGCCGGTCGCGCCGAGTTCGCTGATGAATTGTGTCGTGTGGTCGTAGCCGGGCCACGCCCAGCCGCCAGCGATCGTGAGAACGACAACACACGCCACCCCAAGCAGCCCGGATAGGGCAGCGACCTTGTGAGTCTGCATACGATTCCCCTCGTTTTCCTAAGAGTATGCCGCGCCTGCGCGCGGAAAGGGCGGCGCGTTTGCGTCGAGCGCGTCGGCGCGCACGCGCATCTCCTCCGGATCCTTTGTGCCTCGTGGGTCCGCGAGTCGCGACTGCCAGAAGCGGTGCGCGGCGGTGCGCAGCGCACGCGAGAACGCGTCCCGCTCAGCAACCGTGACGGGACGAACCGCTGCGTACGAATGTCCAAGCGCGTCGAGGCGCGCGAGGTCTATGCCCGCGTCGCCCCAGCACCAATCGAGCGCCGCGACGGCGACGTCGTCGATCAGTCGGCCCTCGCGCGCGAAATGGAAGTCGATGACACCCTTGAGTACATCGCCGTCGAACAACGCGTTGTCTCGGAATAAATCGGAATGAATGATGCCGGTCGTGGCACCGGCACTCGTGAGTCGGTGCAAGCGACCCAGGAATGCGCCGATGGCCGCGCATTGCGCGCGCGTGGGCGTGACCGGGTGCGTGCCGTCGAGCCAAGCGCTGAGTGCGGCCGGACGGTTGGCCAGCGGCGCGGTCCAGCCATCCCGCTGCGCCCAGGGCGCGGCGACGGGCAAGCCCGCGTCGGCAAGACGCGCGGTAAGCGCGAGCGTACGCTCGGCGCCGTCGCGCGATTGCGATTCAAATAGGGTCAACACGAAGCGACCCGCATCCGTCTTTACGAACCAGTTGGAGTTATCGACGCCGCCGTCGGTCGGATGCCACTCGTGCAGCGCACCGGCCCTGCATGCAACGAGCCACGCGCGCAGGCTGTCGTCGTCGATGGCCGTGAATACGGCCACGGTCAGAGCTCCAACATGATCTCGCGTTCGGCAGGCGACGGCTCGAAGCTGCGGTGGGCGTAGAAATCGAAGATGACTTTAACGACCTCCTCCGGGTCGTCGACGAGCTGCAACAGATCCATGTCGGACGCGGAGATCGTGCCCTCGCCGACGAGCTTGTCACGGAACCAGTCGAGCATGCCGGACCAGAACGAGGTGCCGACGAGGATGATCGGGATGCGCCGCGACTTGCCGGTCTGCACGAGCGTCAGGATCTCGCACAACTCGTCGAGCGTGCCGAAGCCACCAGGCAGTACGACGTACGCCGATGCGTACTTCACGAACATTACCTTGCGCGAAAAGAAGTGGCGGAAATCGATCGCGATGTCTTGGTAGCGATTCGGCGCCTGCTCCATCGGCAGCACGATGTTGAGTCCGATGCTCGGCGAGCGCCCCGCCTGCGCGCCCTTGTTCGCGGCCTCCATCAAGCCTGGGCCGCCGCCGCTCACCACGGAGAAGCCCGCGTCCGACAACAAACGGCCAACCGTCTCGCCGAGCTTGTACCACTCGCTATCAGGCGGCGTACGCGCGGACCCGAACACGCTCACGGATGGCTTGATTGCGGCGAGTCGACCGAAGCCTTCGACGAACTCCGCCATGATTTGGAAGATTTTCCACGACTCGCGGTTCAGCGCGGCTTCTTCGGGGTGCCGCTTCGTCGTGCGCAGGCTTGGGTCTTGTTCTGTCATATCGGGTTACCGTTTCCAGAAAGCCGGGGTGAGAATCACCAACAGCGTGAAGATTTCGAGGCGGCCGAGCAACATCGCGCCAACCAGGACCCACTTCGCGAAGTCGTCGATCGCGCCGAAATGCTCGGACACCTGCCCGAGGCCAGGGCCGAGGTTGTTCAGCGTCGCGGCGGTCGCCGAGAAAGCCGTGACCTGGTCGAGGCCTGAGGCCATCAACAGCAGCATGATGACCGTAAAGACGCCAACATACACCGAGAAAAAGCCCCACACCGCCTCGACGACGCGAGGCGCGACCGGGCGACCATTGATGCGGACCGACATCTGCGCGCTCGGGTGAACCAGGCGCACGATTTCGCGGCCGCCTTGCTTGATGAGCAGCAGTACACGGATAACCTTGATGCCGCCGCCCGTCGAGAACGCGCAGCCGCCGATGAAGCTCACGAAAATCAACAGCACGGGCACGAAGCCCGGCCACTCGGCGAAATTCGCGCTGGTGAAGCCGGCCGTCGTGCCGATGGAAACGGCCTGGAACAGCGCTTTCACGACCGTGCGGTCGAGCGTCTCGTACACGTTCGCGCTCGATAGATACGCGACGGAGACCAACGTGACGATGCCGGCGACAATCAACATCGTGCGGAACTCGGAGTCTGCGAGATATTGCCCGAACCGGCGCGAGCGCCACGCGGCGAAATGGAGTCCGAAGTTACCCGCGGCAAACAGCATGAAAAAGATCGCAATCAGTTCGATCAGCGAACTGTCGTAATAGCCGATGCTCGCATCGTGCGTCGAGAAGCCGCCGTTTGCGACCGTCGACAGGGCGTGGCCAGCCGCATCGAAGCCCGGCATGCCCGCCGCCCAGTAGGCGAGTGCGCACGCGACTGTCATCGCGACATAGATGTACCAAAGCGCTTTTGCGGTCTCGGTGATGCGGGGGGTGAGCTTGTTGTCCTTCACGGGCCCAGGCGTTTCGGCACGATAGAGCTGCATGCCACCGACGCCAAGAATCGGCGCGAGCGCGACCGCGAGGATGACGATACCCATACCACCAAGCCACTGCAGTTGTTGGCGATACCAGCGGATGGACTCCGGCAGATAATCGATGCCGACCAGCACCGTCGAGCCCGTCGTGGTGAGGCCCGAAATCGCTTCGAACACCGCATCGGTGACCGACACGTTCGGCGCGGTCGACACGAGCAGCGGAATCGCACCCGCAGCACCTAGGACGCCCCAGAACGCGACCGTGACGAGGAAGCCATCACGCAGCCGGAGGTCGCCCCGCTCTTCACGCACCGGCAGCCACGTCAACGCGCCGATACCGAGCGTCGCGACGAATCCCGTCACGAATGCCATCGCACTGCCATCGTTGAACGCAAACGAAACGACGAGCGGCGGAATCATCGTCGCGCTGAAAATCATCAGCAGCATTCCGACAATCCGCTGCACGCAGAACAGATTCATCAGGTGAAGGCCACGCTCACTTCGAACAGTTTCTCGACCGCGGAGACGTGTTTCTTGTCGACGAGGAACAGGATCAGGTGGTCATCGGCTTCGATCTCGATGTCTCCGTGCGCCATCAGCACGCGCTCACCACGCACCACCGCGCCGATCGTGGTGCCATGAGGCAGTTCGATCTCGCTGATTTGCCGACCGACCACGCGTGAGGTCTCGCGGTCACCGTGCGCGACTGCTTCGAGCGCTTCCGCCGCACCACGCCGCAGCGAGTGCACCGCGGTAACGTCGCCGCGCCGGATATGGGTTAGCAACGAACCAATGGTCACCTGCTGCGGGGAAATCGCGATGTCCACAAGGCCATCTTCGGCGAGCTCTGCATACTTCGGCCGGTTGATGAGCGCCATGACCTTCTTCGCGCCCATTTGCTTCGCGACCATCGCGGATAAGATGTTCGCTTCTTCGTCATTAGTCACCGCGCAGAAGACGTCGGTGTTCTCGATGCTCTCCTCGCGCAATAAGTCCTCATCGGCCGCGTCGCCATGCAACACGAGTGTGTGCTGCAAGCGCTCCGACACGTATCGCGCCCGAATGGGGTCGCGCTCGATGAGCTTGACCTGGTTTCGCTCTTCGAGCGATTCGGCGAGGCGCATGCCGATATTGCCGCCGCCCGCGATGATCACGCGGCGCACCGGACGGTCGAGCTTGCGCAGTTCGCTGATGACGACACGGATGTTTTGGCGCGCGGCAATGAAGAACACCTCGTCATCGGCCTCAATCACCGTGTCGCCTTCGGGCATGATCGGCTGACCCTTGCGGTAGATTGCGGCGACGCGCGTCTCGACGCTCGGAATGTGCTTCTTGATAGTCTTCAACTCGTGGCCGACGAGTGGGCCGCCGAAGAACGCGCGAACGCCGACCATGCGCACGCGGCCATCGGCGAAGTCGACGACCTGCAACGCGCCCGGGTACTTGATGAGCCGACCGATGTATTCCGTGACGAGTTGCTCGGGGCTGATCAGCACGTCGACCGGCAGCGCCTCCTGCTTGAAGAGTTGCGGGCAGTTCAGGTAATCGGCTTCGCGCACGCGCGCGATTTTTGTCGGGGTGTGGAACAGCGTGTACGCGACCTGACAAGCGACCATGTTCGTTTCATCGCTGTCGGTCACTGCGATGACCATTTCCGCATCTTCGGCGCCGGCCTGCCGCAGCACGGCGGGGTGCGACGCGAAACCGCACACCGTGTTGATGTCGAGGCGGTCCTGCAGGTCTCGCAGTAGATTCTCACGGAGGTCAACGACGGTGATGTCATTGACCTCTTCCTTGGCAAGGTGTCGCGCGACCGTGGATCCGACCTGGCCCGCACCCAGGATTATTATTTTCATGGGGCGTAATGCTACGCCATTGGCGCGAGATTGGCGTAGGCGAGCACCAGCCATTTGGTGCCGGTGTCGCGGAAATTCACTTGGACACGGGCATGCTCGCCGTCACCCTCGAAATTAAGTACGACGCCTTCGCCGAATTTCGCGTGGCGCACGCGCTGCCCGAGCTTCAGCCCGCCCGGCGTCTCGCGCGGCTCGACCGGCGCCGCGCCAGGCCGCCGATACACCGGCCGCGAGATGCGCGGCCGCGCCCGGACCTCTTCGAGGTGCTCGGTCGGGATCTCCGCGATAAACCGCGATTCGGTGGTCAGCGTGTCGGTCCCGTACAGGCGCCGGCTCTCGGCCCAGGTCAGGTACAACTGCTTCATCGCGCGCGTCATGCCGACATAACAAAGGCGCCGCTCCTCTTCGAGGCCACCGGGATCGAGGATGGAGCGCTGGTGCGGAAATAGACCGTCCTCCAGCCCACACAGGAATACGAGCGGATACTCGAGGCCTTTCGCCGAGTGCAGCGTCATGAGTTGCACGCAATCGTCCCATTCACCGCCCTGTGACTCGCCCGCCTCGAGGGCCGCATGCGCGAGGAACAGCGACAGCGGCGGCAACTCGTCATCGCCGGGGCCCGGGTCGAAGCCGCGCGCGGCGCTGACGAGCTCCTCGAGGTTCTCGATGCGCGCCTCGCCCCGCTCGCCCTTCTCTTTCTCGTAATGCGCGATGAGGCCGCTCGCGCGCACGACCGCGTCGACCTGCTCGTGCAACGGCAAACCATTAATGTCGCGTGCAAGGCCCTCGATCAGGTCATGGAATGACTCAAGCGCAGCCGCCGCACGCGCTGTGAGCCGCCCCTCATCCCGCAGCCGCTGCGACGCCTGCCACAACGACAGGTCGCGCTCGCGCGCTGCGGCGCGCAGCTCTTCGACGGTGCGCGCGCCGACGCCGCGCGTCGGTAGGTTCACGACGCGCTCATATGAGGAGTCGTCGTGGCGGTTCTCGGTGAGTCGCAGGTACGCGAGTGCGTCTTTTATTTCTTGTCGCTCGAAGAAGCGCAGGCCGCCATAAACGCGATACGGCATCCCAGCTGAAATGAGCGCTTCCTCGAACACCCGTGACTGCGCGTTCGAGCGATACAGGATCGCGCACTCGTTGCGTGTCCCGCCTTGCGCGACCCAATCACGGATGCGGTCGATGACGAAGCTCGCCTCCTCGCGCTCGTTGAACGCCGCGAACACGCGCACTGGATCGCCGGTCTTGCCCTCCGTCCACAGATTCTTGCCGAGCCGCTCGGTATTGCGCGCGATCAGCGCGTTCGCCGCCGCGAGAATGGTGCCGGTGGAGCGATAGTTCTGCTCGAGCCGCACGGTGGTGAGACCCGGGAAGTCCTTCTCCAAGCGAAAGATGTTGCCGACGCGCGCGCCGCGCCAACCGTAAATGGACTGATCGTCGTCGCCGACGATGAACACCCGCGCGTTGTCACCGGCAAGCAGGCGGATCCAATCGTATTGGATTGCATTCGTGTCCTGGAATTCGTCGACGAGCACGTGCGCGAAGCGGCGCCGGTAGTGGTCGAGCAGCTCGCGGTGTTCGCGGAACAGCTCAAAGCAGCGCAACAAGAGTTCGGGGAAGTCGACCGAGCCGCTGCGCTCGCACGCCTGCTCGTAGGCACGCCACACTTTCAATTGTGTCGCGAGCACCGGATCGCGCGCCTCGCCGAATGATGCGGGCCGCTTGCCTTCATCCTTGCGCGCATTGATGAACCATTGGATGGGCTTCGCCTGCCACTGGTCCTCGTCGAGATCGAGCGCGCGGATCACCCGCTTGATTTGCCGAAGCTGGTCCTCCGAATCGAGAATCTGAAAGCCCTGCGGCAGCCCGGCCTCCTTCCAGTGCATGCGCAGCAGGCGGTGCGCCAAGCCGTGGAAGGTGCCGACCCACAGCTGCCCGGCCGGCATGTCGAGCAGCTGCTCGATGCGGCCGCGCATCTCGCCTGCGGCCTTGTTCGTGAAGGTGACGGCGAGGATACCGTACGGCGAGACTCCCTCGACCTGCACGAGCCACGCGATGCGGTGCACGAGCACGCGCGTCTTACCGGAGCCCGCGCCCGCGAGCACCAGCGTGTGCCCCGCCGGGGCCGTGACCGCCGCGCGCTGCGCGTCGTTGAGGTCGTTGAGAATTACCGAGACGTCATCTTGCATGAGCGCGCCATTCTACCGGCTCTGCTCCGCTTATTCGCGGCGCAAAGGCGCCGCTCCTACAGGTGCCATGGGACGCATGGGGTCAGGCACCAACGGGACACGCCGGTGGCGCGACCATCGCGACGCGGAGCGTCGCTCCCACCTGATACATCGCACCTTGGCTGCATGGCCTCAGCCGGCCAGCGGAGCGGACGGACAACTCGCCGGGAGCGACCGAGACGGCCGTAGGTAAGCCCTTCAACGAAGGCGCCACACAGAGTTGCCGCGGTAGACACCGTTATCCCAGGCGGCAGTCAATCAGCCGCGCAGTCGAGGGAAGCGGCAGCGGCGAGTTCGGTCCGGCCGTCGCAGCAGGCCGCCACCGACATCCCGCCTACAACGGCCAGACGTAGAGAATGAGCGGCACCGCCGCGCCGAGATAGACGAGCGACAGTGGCAGGCCGAGGCGCCAATAGTCACTGAACTGGTAGCCACCGGGCCCCATCACGAGTGTGTTCGACTGGTGCCCGATCGGCGTGAGGAACGCCGCGGACGCACCAACCGCCACCGTCATCAAGAACGGGTCCGCCGACACACCGAGCCCGGCCGCGAGCGTCACCGCGACCGGCGCCATCAGCACCGCCGTCGCAGCGTTGTTGATCACGTCGGACAGGGTCATCGTCACCGCCATGAGCACCATCAACGCGACGAACGGCGGCACGCCGTCAAACCATAAGAGCGCGTCGGCGATTTTCTGCGCACCGCCGGTCAACTCAAGCGCTTCCCCGAGGGGAATCATCGCGCCGAGCAGCACGATGACCGGCCACTCGACGTTTTGATAGATGTCGCGAAGCCCGACCAAACGCGTGACCACCATCGCGACCACCGCGCCGGTGAACGCGAGCGCGATCGGCAACACGCCCGTCGCCGCGAGCGTCATGGCACCGCCAAAAATAGACAGCGCGAGCGCGATCCGGCGCGGGTTCCCGATTCTGAGCTTGCGTTCCGCGAGCGGTAGCCAGCCGAAGCGCTCGAACAGCTCTGGCAGGCTGTCGGCGTGCCCCTGCAACAGCAGCACGTCGCCCGCGCGCAGCGCAATTTTGTGCAGGCGCGTGTTCAATCGCTCGCCCTGGCGCGCGATTGCGAGCAGGTTCAGGCCATACCGGCGTCGGAGCATCAAGTCGCCGGCCGAGCGGCCGACGAGTAGCGAATCGGAACCGATGATCGCTTCACTGACGATGATGTCATCAGAGGTCAGAAACTGACGCGTCGGCTCTTCGCCCGAGCCGAGCACGAAACCGGTCTTGTCCTGCAGCAACTTCAGTCCTTCGGCATCCGACTCTACGATCAGGATGTCGCCATCGCGCATCAACTCGTAGCCGGACGGCGCCGGCAGGCGCTGCGTGCCGCGCACGACACCCACAACTGTGATGTCCGCATCGACGGCGGTCTCCAGGTTGCGCAACGGCTTGCCGCTCCAACTGGATTCATCCGGCACGCGCAGTTCCGTGAGGTAGTCCTCGATCTCGAACAGCTCATCCCGCGAGCCCTGATTCGCGCGTTTCGGCAGCAAGCGCCATCCAATCAGCCACATGAACAGAAGGCCGGCGAGCGCAACGCCGATGCCCACCGGCGAGAAATCGAACATCGAGAACGGCTCGCCGACCGTATTGTTGCGGTAGGTCGCGATGATGATGTTCGCTGGCGTCCCGATCGCGGTGATCAGCCCCCCGAGCAGCGATCCGAACGCGAGCGGCATCAATAATTGAGAAATCTGCAGGTTGTGTTTGCGCGCAAGCTGGATCGCGACGGGCATCACGACGGCAAGCGCACCGACGTTGTTCATGAACGCCGAACACACGGTCACCAGCAGCGTCAGCGCCACCATTTGTGCATGCTGGCGCGCGCCGATGCGCCCGAGTTGTTGCGCGATCACGTCGATGAGTCCGGAGTTCAGCAATGCGAACGTCAGCACCAAGACCGCGGCGACGGTGATGACTGCGGGGTGGCCGAAACCGGCGAATACGCGGTCGGGCGGGACGAGCCCGAGCACACCGGTCGCGAACAATGCGAGCAGCGCGACGATGTCATACCGCAGCTTGCCCCACATGAACATTACGAGCGAGCCGGCGAGGACGAGCAGCATCAATGTCTGGTCGAGGGTCATCGACACAGATTACAGGGGTGCCCCGCGCGCCGCATCGGGGTATGACCCGTTGGGCTTGCGCGACTAGCCTGTCCCCGCCGAGCCTGTCGCCATGAACTTACCTGCCCTCGTTCTCGCGCTTGCCGCCCCGACTGCCATCGTCGACAGCGTCGTCGGCGTGCCGGGCATCGCGTCATTGCAACTACTGACCCCCGGTACCGAGCTCGTGCTCGGCGACCATGCACGGGTCCGCCTCGCGTATTTCGCGTCGTGCGTGCACGAGACGGCGCGCGGCGGGCGCTTACGTGTCGGCGTGACGGCGAGTCTCACCGACAACGCGGTCGTGGAACGGGTCGACGCGAACTGCACGCCGCCAGCCGAGTTCGCATCGGGCGGCCCAGGCGCGCTCGTGCTTCGCGCGTGGCCCAGCACCAAAGCCGTTGTCCCCACCTACCGAATTCGAAGCCGCAGCCCGACGCTCATCCAAGCCGGCGGCGGCGCGCTAGACCTGACTGCACTCGGCGTCGAACTTGCGGCGGGCGCGCTTTATCGGGCCTGCACACCGCGCGGCTGCGCTCGGCTATGGATAGACCCCGCCGCCACGCACGATGCCGGCCCCGTGCTGGAGCGCGTCGCCCGCGTCCCGTGATCGATTCCGCGCGCGCGGCGGCGGCGTTCGTCGTCGGCCTAGCGATCGGACTCCTGCCGCCGTTCGCCGCGGACCGGACGGGCGCAGATTGGATGGCATCTGCGTACGCGCGTTGGCATCCGGCGCGCCCTGAAACTGACGTCATGCTGGTCCTGATTGACCGCCAGTCGCTTGCACATCCCGCCTTTGCCGCCCGACCCCGAGCCGAGTGGGGCGAACCGGTCGCGCAGCTGATGGAGATCCTGCTGGATGCCGGCGCACAGGTATTGGCCCTCGATGTCGTCCTGCCGCGCGGCGACCCGCCAACGCTACTCGCGGCCATCCGGCGCAGCGCGCGTGACGGCCGACTGGTGCTTGGCATGGTTGCCGGCGCCGCGGGTGCCGCTCCGTCCCGTGCACAACTCGCAGCGGCAGGCGGCACGGGTGCGCTCGCGACGGTGAATCTCGAGACCGATGCGTCGGGTCTCGTGCGCGCGCTCTCGCCGGTCAACGGCGGCCTGCCGGTTATCGGCGCCGCGCTCGCGTCACGCGCCGGCGCGCCCATCAACGGCGTTGCGCGCGTTGTACGCGGCACGGTCCCCGCGCTGACGGCGTGGAGCGCACGCGATGTGCTCGACTGCGCATCGCCATCGCGTCTCGCAGAGGCGTTCGCCGGTCGCGCCGTCCTGATCGGCGCGTGGCTTCCCCATGAGGATCGCCATCCAAGTGCGCTCGGTCGCCTGCCTCGCGCATCGCGCACGGTGTCGACTGCCCACTGCAGCGGCCCGGCGCCGTCGCTCACTTTTTATAGCGACGCGCCGGGCGTACTGCTGCACGCGCTGTCTGCGGACCGGTGGCTACACCGCGACGCGCTCGTGCGGCTGTCGCGCAGCGCAGAACTCGCCATGGTGACAGCAGCGGCCCTCGTCGGCGCCTGCGTACAACGACTCCGCCGCCGGGGGTTGCTGGTGGCGCTCGCGCTCGTGTCGTGGGCCACACTCGCAGTCGGCTTGGCTGACGCGCTGATGCTGCCCTGGCTCGCCGTCGCTGTGGCGCTCGTGACCGCTGCCGCAGTCAGCGAACTCCTCCGGGTCGTTTGGCATGCCGCGCGTCTCGCCGCGACCGTGCCCCCAGCATTCCGCGCGACGCCCGACGCAACGACGACGCGAACGATTACGGCGTGCTTCATCGACATCGAATCGTTCACGTCGGCGACCGAGTCGATCGCCGATCCAGCGCGTGTTGCGACTGAACTTGCCGCGTGCCTGCAACGCCTCGCGCGGATCATCGAACGGCATCATGGCTTCGTGGACAAGTACCTCGGGGACGGGGTGTTTGCACTGTTCGGCGTGGACGACGGTGATGGACGCGCCGAGGCGGTGGCCGCGACGACGGCCTGCCTCGCCGAGTGTACCGAGGGCCGCCTGTGCCTCGGTGGCCGACCGCTCGGTCTGCGGGTCGGATTGGCCGCTGGCCCCGCGCGCGTGGGGACCCTGCATGGTGGCCAGCGGCTTCATTTCACGGCGATTGGGGACCCCGTCAACGTGGCCGCGCGCCTCGAACAGCTGAATCGCGCGCTCGGTACCCGGGTCCTCGCCGATGCGGATGTCGCCGCCGGGGTCAAGAATCGGGTCTGGCGCGACCTCGGTTGGCACGCATTACGCGGACGGCGCGCCAGCGTGCGTGTATACGAACTGACCTGCCCCGCCACACCGCTATAATCGATTAGATGTCATCCGGCTTTCGCCTCATAGGCGCCATTGTGTCCGGCGCATTGCTCTGTTTCGCGGAACCCGTCGCCAGCCAGCCGGTCGCGATCGACGTCCAGGTTGAGGGCTTGCCAGGCACGCTCCGCGACAACGTGCTCGCGATGCTGTCTGTATCGAGATACCGCGACCAGCCAGGACTGACCGAAACCTCCATCCGGCGACTCCATGCGCGTGCGCCCGACGAAATCCGCGCCGCGCTACGACCGTTCGGCTATTACGCGCCGACAATCGACGCAGCACTGAGCGTGCGGAATGGTCGTTGGCGCGCACGCTACACCATTAACGCTGGCGAGCCGGTGCGCGTCGCACACGTCGAGATCATCATCGACGGGCCCGGTGCGTCCGATGCCGCATTTGCGCCGCCCTCGACCGCGCCGCGCCGTGGCGAACGTTTGCTGCACCCCAAGTACGAAGCGCTAAAACAACACTACTTGACCACGGCCGCTGACCGCGGCTACCTCGACGCCGCGTTCACGCTCAGCGAGCTGCGGGTCTCCGCGGCCGCTCAGACAGCGGACATGGAACTCCACTTCACGACCGGCGAACGCTACCGCTTTGGTCCGATCACGCTCGAGCAAGACATTCTCGATGACGCATTCGTCGAGCGGTACGTGTCGTTCGAAGAGGGCGACCATTACAGTATCGGCGACTTGCTCTCGCTTCAATATGCGCTGACTGATAGTGAGTACTTCACGTTGGTCGAAGTCGACGCACGGCGCGAGGCTGCCGAAGGCCTCGCGGTGCCGGTCACGGTGCGCATGGAACCGCGGCGCCGCCACCGCTATACCGCGGGCGTGGGTTACGCGACCGATACGGGGCCACGCGTGCTCGCCGGCTGGGAGAATCGCCGGATCAATTCATTGGGACATCGGGTATCGGCCGACCTCGAAGTCTCTGCCGTTCGTTACGCGTTCAATACGCGCTATGTCATTCCGCTCAAAGATCCCGTCTGGGAGCGACTGACGATTGCCGCGAACGTGCTTGAAGAGGAACTCGGCGACGTCGAGAGCAGCCGCGCGGAACTCGTGATCGCGCACACGAAACGCAACGGCCGCTGGCAACAAACACTCGCGGGCCGCCTGTCGCGCGAGCGTGACCTGCTTGCAGGCACCCAGACGTATGTCACGCAATTCGTGCCACAAGGGTCATGGCTTTATTCGGGCGGCGAGACCGGCGTGCGTGCGCGCGACGGCTTTCGCTTGGGCATCGATGTTGCAGCCTCGGACGAATTCTTGGGTGCACCCACGCGGTTCCTGCAGCTCAAGACCCGGCTGCGCACGATGCACCCCGTCGGCGAGCGCGATCGGCTGCTGCTGCGTATCGAAGTCGGCACCACCTTCGCGTCGAATGCGGATTTGTTGCCGTCCTCTCAACGCTTCTTCGCGGGTGGCGATGCCAGCGTGCGCGGCTACCGCTATAACGAACTCGGCACCGTTGATGCGAACGGCAACGTTGTCGGCGGCAAGCACTTGTTGACGGGCAGCGCTGAATACGAACACTGGTTCAATGAACGCTGGGGCGCGGCCGTGTTCGTCGATGCCGGTAACGCATTCCGTGATTTCGGCGACTCAGTGCGCAAGAGCGCCGGCGTCGGCCTGCGTTGGGGTCTGCCATTTGCCGTGGTCGCGCTGGACGTCGCGCAGCCGATCGCGGACCCCAACGACAGTTCGATACGATTCCACCTGACACTCGGCGTCGACCTGTGACGCGGCGTCGGCGCCTATTCGTTGTTGCGATCCTCGTGGTCCTCGTCGTCGTGCCCGGCACGCTATTGGTGAGCGAGACGGCGCTAAAGGCCGTGGTCGCTTTCGCGGCACGCCAGTTACCGGGTCTCGAAGTTGACGCGGTCCGCGGCCGATTGCTAACCGGCGTCAGCGCGGATCGCGTGCGCTGGCGCGGCGCCAACGGCGTCGAAGTCACCATCACGGACCTCGGCAGCCGCTGGCGCGCGTGGCACGCGCTGTCCGGCCGACTGCACTTGCAGACGCTCGCCGCGTCGCAGGTCGCGGTTTCGTTGCCCGAGCGTGATTCACAGACCACGACGCGACCGCGCGGGGCCTGGCGACTCCCCGACATCGAGTTGCCCGTGGTCGTTCGCGTCCGAAACCTGGCCGTCGATCGCGTGAGCGTCACGCGCGGTGACGCGGTACTGGTGGACGCACAGGCCGTGACCGCCACCGACTTGTATGGCGACCCGCGCTTAATGAGCGCAGAGCGCGTCAGCGCGACTGGCGCCCCGCTGTCGCTCGCCGCCACGATTTCCGTGCAGCCCAGTGGCGACTGGCCGGTCAGCATCTCCGCCAATGGCTCGCTGGCGCTCGAGGGGCGGCCGCCCATCACCGCCGGCATCGAGGCAGACGGCGCGCTCGCAACGGCGCTCGACGTCGTGATCCGCGCCCGCAGCGATGGCGTGGCCGTCTTCAACGGCACGGTCAGCGACCTTCTCGACTCGCCGCACTTGCGGGGCACGCTCGCGCTTGACGACATCGCCCTCGGTGCGTGGGTCGCTGCGCTGCCGGACACCCGTGTTGCCGGCGCCTTTGAGCTCGATGGCGGCTACGAAAACCTCGCGGCACAGGGCGCCGGGACGCTACGAATGGCGGGCTGGCCCGATGCCGCGGTTGAACTTGACGTGAATTGGGGTCACCGCCTGCTGGGTGTCCGGCGCCTCCAAGTGACCGGCGACGGCGTCGGCGGGCCCATCACGATCGACGGACATTTGGATTGGACAGGCGCCGCGCCATCCGGCGCTGCGCGCGCAAACTGGCAGGCGCTGAACTGGCCGGCGAATGATGCGGATGGGCCGTGGCGCAGCGCCGACGGCATGGTCACCGCGACGTTCAATGCGCAACGCGCCGAGGTCTCGGTGGATGCCCAGTTTGGCGATACGCCAGCCGGACGGGTGGTCGCCAATGGCAACATTGCATTTGAGGGCGGTGAGCCGCCGCGGCTCCGCGGAACGGCTCAGTGGGACGAACTCTCGCTATTCAGTCTGGCGGACGCACGCGGCGAACTCACGGCCGAGGGTACGCTCGACGCCTGGCGCGGCACCGTCGCTACCACGCTGACGCCGCCCGTTGCCGGACCGCTTGCGGTCACGCTACAGGCGCGCGGCGACCGCGCCCGCCTAGCCGCGAGCGCCATCCAAGCTCGCGGGCTCGGCGGGACGGCGACGGGCGACGGCACGCTGTCATGGTCGGACGGCGTGCGCGCTGACCTCCAGTTGCACGCCGCCGGCCTCGATGTCGCCCGTCTACCGCCGGGCTGGCCCGGCACGATTGACGGCACGCTCAACGCATCCGTTGTCGGCACACGCTGGACGGTCGCGCTCAGCAACGGCGAGGGCCGGGTTCGAGACCGACCGCTAAGCGCGGATGCCGAAGTCGCAGGCGATGCGGGCATCGTTGAGACCATTGACGTTGCACTCGACGTCGGCGACGCGCATGCCCAAATCGCGGGCCGTTGGGCGCCCATGCTGGACCTCACCTGGCGCATCGATGCACCGGATGTCGCGGCGTTGCTGCCCGGTGCCGCCGGTCGATTGGCGGGACACGGCGGCCTCAGCGGCGACGTTGACGCGCCCGCGCTTGCGTTTGACCTCGATGGCGCAGACCTCGCGTATGCCGGCTATGCCGCGGGCCGGATCCGGGGCCGCGGGGAAATTGACCTCGGGGCGGGCGCTGGCGCGACGGACGCCGAACTTCTCGTCGAGCGCGTCGAAGCCGGCGGCCGCACGTACGACCGCATGCACACGCGCTTGGGGGGCACGCGCGACGCGCTGACCGTCTCCGTGGATGCCGATGCACTCGGTAGCCACGCAGCACTCGTGCTCGCGGGCGCTTGGCGCGACGGCGGATTCGCCGGACGCGTGCGCGAAGCGACCGTGACGAACCCAGAAGAGTCGCCCTGGGTCATCAACCGCGCTGCGCGTCTCGACGCGGGCGCCGAGCGCGTTGCGCTCGCACCCGTGTGTTGGCGGCAACGCGAAACGACAAACGAAGTCTGCGGTGAGCTCACGTGGATCGAGGGTGAATCGCTGACCGCGAATGCGACGCTGACGGGTCTGCCGCTGCAGGATCTGTCGCGATGGCTACCGACCGGCTTTCAGTATTCCGGCCGCTTGAGCGGCAATGCAGAATTCGTATGGCCGCAGGGCGATGCGCCGACTGCAAGCGGTGAGCTCGAGGTCAGCGCGGGTCAATGGCTGCAATTCGTGCGGGGTGAACCGGTCGCGTTGCTTAATTGGGAGTCTGCACGGGTCAGCGGACGACTCGAACGCAGCACGCTGCATGCGAGCGCCGGGTTCGCGCTCGTCGAAGGCGGCAACCTAGATGCCGAACTGCAATTGCCGCTGTTTGACACCGCCGAAGGCGCGGCTGATTCGCGGCCCTTCAGTACACATGTCGCGGGGCAGTTCTCGGACTTGGACCTGCTGCCGGCGTTCATCCCCGACATCGGCACCGTCAGCGGCCTCGTACGCGCGGATTTGCGCGTGACCGGCACGTTGTCCGACCCGGAGTTCGACGGCAGCCTCGCGATCGAAGACGGTGTCACCACCATCCCGCGCCTCGGCCTGAGCCTCACCGACCTCGGGCTCGCGCTGCAGGGCACGCGCACTGGCCTCGGCCTGCGCGGCACGGTCAAATCAGGTGACGGCCGGCTCGGTTTCGATGGCCGGTTCGACGTCACCGATGGGCGGCTCAGCGGCACGTCTCGGCTCACGGGCGACGCGTTCCGCGCGATGAACATGCCGGAATTCCAGGTGGACGTGTCGCCCGACATCGCCATCGAAATCGCCGGTCACTCGGTCTCCGTGAATGGCGAAGTGCACATTCCGACCGCGCGCATCGCGCCGCGTGACTTTGAGGGACAGGTCACGGTGTCGGCCGATGAGATACTCATCGACGAACCGATCGCCGAAGAAGAAAACCCCTGGCGTATTTCGTCGCGCGTCCGCATCGTGCTCGGCGACGTGAGTTTTGACGGTTTCGGATTGACCGGCGGCGTGACGGGCAGCCTGACCGCAATCGATGAGCCGGGCCGCCCGACACGCGGCACCGGCGAGCTTAGTGTGACAGACGGCCGCTATCAGGCCTGGGGGCAACAACTCGACATCGAGTTCGGGCGCTTGCTGTTTGCCGGTGGGCCGCTCACCCACCCAGGCTTGTCGGTGCGGGCCGTGCGCGAGATTCAGGACGTCACCGTCGGCGTGGACGTGCGCGGCACGCTCCGCGAGCCGGAACTTCACCTGTTCTCCGACCCGCCGATGCCGCAGGCAGAATTGATGTCATGGCTCGTACTGGGTTCCCCGCTCAATCAAACAACCGGCGCTGAGCAGCAGTTGCTCGACCGGACACGCAACACCGCGGGGCTCGCCGGCGGCGAGATGGTCGCGCGCGAACTCGGCCGACGGCTCGGCCTCAGCGATGTCGGCATCGACCGTGGCACGACGCCCGAAGAAGCTGCGCTCGTCATCGGGCATTACCTATCGCCACGGCTCTACATCGGCTACGGCATCGGTCTGTTCGATCCGGCGAATTCCATCCGGTTGCGCTACCACCTCCACCGGAACTGGACCATCGAAGCTGAAACCGGTCCGCGCGCTGACAGCACCGACCTCCTCTGGACGATCGAACGCTAAGCGAATACGCGCGTGAAAAACGCGCGCAAATCGGTGATTTCCTGCGCGGCGACCTGGTGGGCCATCGGGTACTCATGCCACTCGGCGGCACAACCACGCGCGACCAGCGTTGCATGCGTCGCGCGTCCGAGCGACGCTTCGACGACTTGGTCGTAGACCCCGTGTGCGATGAACATCGGCGTCTTTGCTTGCGCGGGGCCGACGGTCGTATACGCGGGAGGCAGCCACGCGGAGAGGCTAACAATCGCCGCGAGCGGCGACGGATACGCAAGCCCAGTCGCGAGCGCCAGCGCGCCACCTTGAGAGAAGCCGGCGAGCACGATGCGATCCGCGGGGGTGCCGCGCTCGACCTCGCGGTCGATTAACGCGGTGACTGCCGCACGCGCCTCGGCGATCCCCACATCATCGACGCGCGCGTCACGAATCGACGAGTAAAGATCGAACCACGCGCGCATCTCCATGCCCCCGTTCAGCGTGACCGGACGCACCGGCGCGTGGGGAAAGACATAACGAAGCGGCAACCCGATTTCGGGAATGATGGGCTCAAAATCGTGGCCATCGGCACCGAGGCCGTGCAGCCAGACCACGCTGCCAATGGCGTCATCCCGGGCATGTTCAACAGTCGCTAGCATCGGTGTCTATAATCGCACAGAACCCGCGAATCCGCGGGGCACCGGGGAGGTTCTTATGCTCAGGGAATTCAAAGAATTCGCGCTGCGCGGTAACGTGCTCGACATGGCGGTCGGCATCGTCATCGGCGCCGCGTTCACCGGCATCGTTAATTCGTTGGTAACGGATGTCATTAACCCTGTGTTCGGCCTCGTGCTCCGAAATGTCGATCTTGCAAGCCTTTATCTGAATCTCTCCGCGGGAGAGTTCGCGACGCTTGCCGAGGCAGAAGCCGCGGGTGCAGCCGTACTCAAGTACGGCGTCTTCATCACCCGCATCATCGAGTTCGTGATCGTCGCGTTCTCGATCTTCCTTGTCATCAAATGGATCAATTCGCTGCGGCGCCGTAAGGAAGAAGCGCCGGAAAGTGCGGCAGAGACGCCGGCGACCCGCGCATGCCCGTTCTGCCTGTCGCAGATACCGTCGGAAGCCACGCGTTGCGCGGCGTGTACGTCGGAGATTACGCCGGCGGTATAATCGGCAGATGCGCGCACTCTGGATTCTTTTGTTATGTCTCGTGGCCGTCGGCTGCGGCCAGAAGGGCGCGCTCATTGCGCCGGAAGAACCCCCACCCCCTATCGTCGTGCAGCCGGACGCTGACGAAGACGACGACGAAGCGGATGCCAAGACCCGGCGCCGCGACCAACCCTGATGCCTGACCGCGGGATGCTGCGGCGGGTCGCCGCCCGCCACGGGACGCCGCTATGGGTGTACGACGCCGCGGTGCTCGATGACCGAATGGACGCGTGGCAACGCGCGTTCGACGGGCTCGACGCGCACCTCTGTTACGCGGTGAAAGCGAACGGCAATCTCGCACTGTTACAACGATTCGCGCGCGCCGGTTTCGGCTTCGATGTCGTGTCGTCCGGTGAGCTCGCACGCGTGGAACGCGCCGGCGGGGACACCAAGACGGTCGTGTTCTCTGGCGTCGGCAAGCGCGCCGATGAACTCGACGCGGCGCTCGCCGCGGGCGTCGCCAGCATCAATGTCGAATCCGCCGCTGAACTCGAACTCGTCAACGCGCGCGCGACCGCCGCGCGGTTGTCAGCGCCCGTCGCGTTGCGCGTGAACCCGGACGTCGATGCCGGCACCCATCCGCATATCGCGACCGGCAACCAGGGCGACAAGTTCGGCATCGCGCTCGACGATGCGCCGACCATTGCACGCCATGCGGCGACCCTGCCGGGCGTGGCACTGCAGGGACTCGCCGTGCACATCGGCTCCCAGTTGCTCGATCTCGCGCCGCTGCGGGTCGCGCTCGATCGGGTGCTCGCGCTGCACGACGCGCTATGTGCATCTGGCCTGAAACTAAAAAAGCTCGATGTCGGTGGAGGGCTTGGCGTGCGCTACCGCGACGAGACGCCCCCGTCCGTCGACGAATATGCGGCCTTGGTGCGCGGCGCCATCGGCACCCGCGCGCTCCGCATCGTCGTCGAACCCGGCCGCGCACTCATCGCAGAAGCCGGAACGCTGCTCGCGCGTGTCGAACTGGTGAAACCGGGGTTTGTCGTGGTGGACGCTGGCATGAGCGAACTGATTCGCCCCGCGCTCTACGACGCATGGCATCCAATCGAAGTCATCGACGGCGATACGGAAGCCACCGAATGCGACGTGGTCGGCCCCTTGTGTGAGTCCGGCGACGTGCTCGGCCGCGCGCGCAGGTTGGGTGCGAAGCGCGGCGACCTCGTCATGATCGGCTGCGCCGGCGCCTACGGCGCGAGCATGAGTTCGCATTACAACGCGCGTCCGCGCGCCGCGGAGGTGCTGATCGACGGCGAAACCGTCTACGAAATTCGCACGCGCGAAACGATCGCCGACCTTTGGCGTGGCGAGGCGACGCTGCCATGAGCCCCAAGCCACCGGTCTTGGTCCTCGTCGACGCGTCGTCGTACCTGTACCGCGCGTATCACGCGCTTCCGCCACTCGCGAACTCCACCGGCCAGCCCACCGGGGCGGTCTACGGCGTGGTCAGCATGCTGCGCAAACTCATCACCGACTACCAACCCGACCACATCGGTGTGGTGTTCGATGCCAAAGGTCCAACGTTCCGCGGCGAGCTCTACGCCGAGTACAAAGCCAACCGCCCGCCGATGCCCGACGACTTGCGTGGTCAGGTCGAGCCGCTGCATGCAATCGTGCGCGCGATGGGCTTGCCGCTGCTCGAAGAGTCCGGCGTCGAAGCCGACGACGTGATCGGCACGCTCGCGGTCGCGGCGCACAAACAAGGGCTGCGCGTCGTGATTTCGACCGGCGACAAGGACCTCGCGCAGCTCGTGCGCCCAGGTATCTCGCTGATCAACACGATGAGCAATACCGTCCTGGACGACGATGGCGTCCTGAAGAAATTCGGCATCCGCCCAGATCAGGTCATCGATTATCTCGCGCTGGTCGGTGATGCGAGCGACAACATCCCCGGCGTGCCGGGAGTCGGCCCAAAAACCGCCGCGAAGTGGCTCGGCGAGTACGGCTCCGTCGCCGGGATCCTCGCGAATGCCGGCGCGATCAAGGGCAAAGTCGGCGAGCATTTGCGGGACTCCGTCGCACTGCTCGAGTTGTCGCGCGAACTCGCGACCATCAAGTGCGATGTGCCACTTAAAGTCGCACCGACTGAGCTCGCGGCAAGCCCGCCTGATAACTCAGCGCTCCGCGATTTATACGCGCGCATGGAATTCCGCACCTGGCTCGACCAACTGCCGGGTGACGCGCCACCGCCGCCCGCACCGGTCGACGCACTCGATGTCACCTACGACTGCGTGCTGGATGAGAAGTCGCTGGACCGCTGGATTGCGCGACTCGAAGCGGCGGATTTATTCGCGTTCGACACCGAGACAACGAGCCTCGACTATTGGCGAGCCGAAGTGGTCGGCGTGTCGTTCGCGGTCGAACCCGGCAAGGCCGCGTATGTACCGCTCGCTCACGCGTACGCGGATGCGCCGCCTCAACTCGACCGCAACGCGGTCCTCGATCGCTTGCGCCCGATTCTTGAGGACCCTGATAAAGCGAAAGTCGGGCAGCACCTGAAGTACGACGCAAATGTCCTCGCGAATCATGGCGTCCACTTACAGGGATGCGCGCACGACACAATGCTTGAGTCGTACGTGCTCGACAGTACGCAGCGCCATGACATGGATTCGATCGCGAAGCGTGAGCTCGGCGTCGACACAATCCACTACGAAGACATCTGCGGCAAGGGCGCGAAACAAATCCGCTTCGACGAAGTTCGCATCGACGACGCGACGCCGTACGCCGCGGAAGACGCCGACATCACGCTGAGGCTTCATCGCGCGCAATGGCCGCGACTCGAGGAGACCGGCTCGCTCGGCGCCGTGTATCGCGACATCGAGATGCCGCTCGTGCCTGTGCTCGCGCAGATGGAACAGACCGGCGTACTCATCGATGCCGACATGCTGTTCCAGCAAGGCCACGAACTTCAAGAACGCATGCGCGAAGTCGAGGCGCTCGCGCACACGGAGGCCGGCGGCGAGTTCAACCTGTCATCCCCGAAGCAGCTGCAGGAAATCCTGTACGAGAAACAGAAGCTTCCGGTGAAGCGCAAAACGCCGAAAGGCCAGCCGTCGACCGCTGAGGACGTATTGGCTGAACTCGCGGACGAGTACGCGTTGCCGCGGCTGATTCTCGAGTACCGCGGGCTGTCGAAGCTGAACTCGACGTACACCGACAAACTGCCGACGATGATCAACCCTCGCACCGGACGCGTGCACACCTGTTACCACCAGGCGGTGGCCGCGACCGGGCGCCTGTCGTCGTCGGACCCTAACCTTCAGAACATCCCCATTCGGAAAGCCGAGGGCCGACGCATCCGTCAGGCGTTCATCGCACCGCCCGGTAAAGTGCTGCTCGCCGCGGACTATTCGCAGATTGAACTTCGAATCATGGCGCACCTATCGGCCGACGACGGGCTGCTCGCGGCGTTCGGCGCCGGCGAGGACATCCACCGCGCCACTGCGGCGGAGGTATTCGACACTTCGCTTGCAGAAGTGACTGACGACCAGCGCCGGTCCGCGAAAGCCATCAACTTCGGGTTGATTTACGGTATGTCCGCGTTCGGGCTCGCGAAACAGCTCGGCATCGGCCGTGGCGCGGCGGCGGAATACGTCGAGCGTTACTTCCAGCGCTACCCGGGCGTGCACGAGTTCATGGAGCGCACGCGCGTGCAAGCGCGCAAACAGGGCTTCGTCGAGACCGTTTACGGTCGGCGCCTGTACCTTCCGGAAATCAACGCGCGTAACCCGAACCTGCGCGGTTACGCCGAGCGCACCGCAATCAACGCACCGATGCAAGGGACCGCTGCCGACATCATCAAGCGCGCGATGATCGCACTCGCGAAGTGGCTCGCGGAAGGCCACGCCGATTGCCGGATGATCATGCAGGTTCACGACGAACTCGTGTTTGAGGTGGCGGCCGACGAGGCCGATGGGCTCAAACGCGAAATCTGTGCACGGATGTCCGCGGCGGCGACGCTCTCCGTCCCTTTACTGGTGGACGCAGGAACCGGGAAAAACTGGGACGAAGCGCACTAGCGTCGGCATTTTCAGGTGTTCACCCGATTTCAATCACACCGGAACTTTGCGGAAATGGGGCCGTCAGAGAATTGAACGCCGCAACGGTGTTCACCCCGCCCTCCTCCCTGGGCGGGTCGGCAGCCCGGTCCCCCCAAGCCGGGTGAAGGTTGCCCCGGTCGCGCGACCCCGCGACCGGGGCTTTTTTTTTGCCTCAATCGCTAAACCAGGCCTCTAGCAACGCGAGCACTTCCTGGACACCGGTCTTTTTCAATGACGAAAACGGCAGCACCGCGTGCGTCGCCGGATACTCCTTTAGCGCGGCGCGGACTTTCTGCACCGTCGCGGCCGCTGCGCCGCGCGACAGCTTATCGGCCTTCGTCAGCAGCACCAGCAAACGGATGCCCGCGTCCGCGCACCAATCGACCATTTGACAGTCGCTCTCGGTTAGCGGATGCCGGATATCCATCATCAGGACAAGGCCGGCAAGGTTCTCGCGCTGCTCGAGGTAATCGCCGATCAATGCCTGCCAATGCTGTTTCGCCTCAGCGCCCACTTTCGCGAACCCATACCCGGGCAAGTCAACCACGCTGCGCGCATCGTCGATGCGGAAATAATTGACGAGCTGGGTTCGCCCAGGCGTTCGCGAGGTGCGTGCGAGGCTGCGCTGGCCGCAGAGCGTGTTGATTGCGCTCGACTTGCCTGCGTTTGAGCGGCCCGCAAACGCGATTTCACGACCACGGGCCTCGGGGAAGCCCCGTGCGTTCGCGACCGAGATCTCAAATTGCGCCTGGCGCCATGGTTCGAGTGGTTTCGTCATTTGGTGTAAAATCCGGGGTTCATCATACGGAGTCAGACGATGAACCACAGCAAACTTTTAGCCGCCCTCGCACTCGTTGCCGCGTTCAGCGCGAACGCTGCCGACCCTGAAGCGGGGCAAACGAAGTCGGCGACCTGTGCCGCCTGCCACGGCGTGACCGGCACGAGCTCGAACCCGATATGGCCGAGCCTCGGTGGCCAACATGAGAGCTACATCGTGCAGCAGTTACAGGCCTACCAGAACGGCACCCGCTCCGACCCGATGATGACCGCGATGGCCATGGGCCTGAGCGAACAGGACATGCAGGACATTGCCGCGTTCTACGCCGCGCAGACGCCGCCGACGCAAACCGCGGAACCCAATCTCGTCGATGTCGGTGAAGCGCTGTACCGGGGCGGCAATATGGAAACGGGCGTCCCGGCGTGCATCGCGTGCCATGGCGCCGAAGGCGCCGGTAATGCGGCTGCTGGTTGGCCCCGCGTTAACGGACAGCACGCGGAATACACCGCGAAACAGTTGACTGCGTACCGTGATGGCACGCGGACAACCGACTCGATGTCGATGATGCGCGACATCGCCAAGCGCATGAGCGACGAAGAAATCATCGCGGTCGCGAATTACCTGCAGGGGCTTCGCTGATCGTCGTGCGCGGCCTGTTGCTCGCGGCCGCGCTGCTGGCGCTCCCGTTCACCGCGGCAGCACAGTGGGTCGAAGGCGAGCATTACGAACGCGTCGAAACCCCGGATAAGCCCCGCGAGGATGGCAAAATCGAAGTGGTCGAGGCGTTCTGGTACGCGTGCCCGACCTGTTACAACCTCGAGCCTTTCATTGAGCGCTGGCTAGAGACGAAACCGGACGATGTAGCCTTCGTTCGCATTCACGCAAGCCTGAGCCCGTCGTGGCGCATACCGGCGCGGGCGTTCTACGCGGCGGAATCGCTGGGCATTCTCGATCAGGTGCACCGCCCGTTGTATGACGCGATCCATATCGGCCGCAATGCACTGAGCGACATGGATACGATTGCGCACCTCTTTGAAGAGAACGCCGATGTCGCACCCGATGCGTTCCGCGCCGCGTATTCGAGCTTCGGCGTGGACCGCCGCATGCGCCAAGGTGACCAGCGTTTGCGCCAGTTTCGCGTATCCGGGGTCCCGACGCTCATCATCAACGGTAAGTACCGCACAACGCCAAGCCGTGCGAAGGGCTACCGGGAAACCATCCAACTCATCGACTACCTGATCGAACAGGAGCGAAACCAATGATTCGTTATTTACTGCTCGCCACGGCGCTGTTTGCCGTCACCTTGCCTGCCGCTGCCCAGGAATGGGTGGAGGGCCGTCACTACCAACAGGTCCCGAACCCGCAAGAGTCGCGCGAGCCCGGCAAGATCGAAGTCGCGGAATTCTTCTGGTACGGCTGCCCGTCGTGCTACTCATTCGAGCCGCACCTCGACGAGTGGTTGGAGACGAAAGCTGCGGACGTCGAGTTCACGCGCTACGCCGCGAGCTTTGCGCAGCCATGGCGTGTGCATGCGCGTGCGTTCTACACCGCAGAGTCGCTCGGCGTCGTCGAGCAGGTGCACGGTGCACTGTTCCGCGCGATTCACGAGGACCGCAATCCACTGAACACGCCTGAGGCAATCGGACGAATTTTCGCCGATGCGGCCGACGTTGATGCGGAGGCCTTCCAACGCGCGTACGACAGCTTCGGTGTCGAGACGCGCCTGCGGCGCGGCGACCAACTCGCACGCCGGTACCAATTACAGGGCGTGCCGACCATCGTGGTCAACGGACGCTGGGTCACCGGCCCGCAGGCAGCGCAGGGTTACGAACGCTTGATCGCGATTGTGAACTACCTCATCGAACGCGAACGCGGCGCGCCAGCGCCGGCAGCGAGCACGACCGACGACGCGGACACCGCGACGCCGCAGCCCTCCGATCAGCCCTCCGATCAGCCGGCGGTGCAGCCTGACGAAGCCGTCGACGCCGACGAAGCGGCCGATGCCGGTACGGCCACTTCGATGTGGTGGGTCTGGCTGCTTGCGCTCGTCGCGATCGCCGCGTTCGTCATCATCGGCGTGCGCCGCAACAAACCTTAAGGCAGTTGTTGGCGACACCGCTTGATGTCGGCCCAAGGGTCAGCATCAAGCGACGCCGCCCGGCGCAACGCACTGCGTAAATCGTACGCGTCGGGGCGGCGTATCCGTCCCAGCTCGTCCCATCGGAGCGGTACGGCGACGGGCGCACCGTCGCGTGCGCGCAGCGACCAACTGCACACGCTCGTCGCGCCGCGCCCGTTGCGTAGCCAATCGACAAATAGCTTTCCATCGCGTTTTTTCTTCGCTGCGACCGAGACGTAACGCATCGGCTCGTGTTCCGCCAGCGCACCCGCGAACGCGCCACAGAATGACTTGACGTCGTCCCACGACGGGCCACGGTCGATTGGCACAACCACGTGCAAACCCTTGCCGCCGGTCAGCCGGACCCAACTCTCGAGGCCCGTTCCCGCCAGCTTGTCGCGAACATCACGGGCGGCCGCTTTCACGTCGTTCCACGCGACACCGTCACCCGGATCAAGGTCGAACACCATGCGGTCCGGCAACTCCGGGTCGTCGACGCGCGCGCCCCACGGATGGAACTCCAGCGCGTTCATCTGCACGAGTTCAAGCACGCCATTAATATCGCTGACATAGAGGTATTCAGAATGACCACCGCCCTTCTCAGCAATCGGAACGATGCGCACGTTCGGGCCGAGTGCTGCCGCATGGTGTTTCTGGAAAAAGCATTCACCGCCGGCGCCGTCGGGACAGCGCAGTAGCGACAGCGGCCGGTCTCGCAGCTCGGGCAACAGCAACGGGGCAATCTCGCGGTAGTAATCGGCGACATCCTGCTTCGTGTAGGCACCCTTGGCGTAGACGATGCGCTCAGGGCTACTGATAACGATGTCGTGACTTGCGCGCAGTCCCAAATCGGCGGGTGATTTGTCATCGCGTACGCGGACAAAGCTTGAGTGCCGCAGCAGCCCCTCTTTCCCTAGACCGCGGAATGCGACTTCGATTACCAGTTCGGGTTGGGTCCACTTGATGGTCCGCGTTGGGAGTTTCGTGTGCGGCGGCAACTCGACTTGTGCTGCATCGCGCGCGGCGGCGTGCATGTGCTTCTGGAGTGCGCGCAATGCCGCGTCGTCGAAGCCCGTGCCGACACGACCCGCGTAGACGAGCGCGCCATCCACGACCCGGGCAAGCAACAACGCGCCGAACCCCGTGCGCGATTTTTGCGGCAGCGTATAGCCGACGACGACGAACTCATCGGTCGCGATATGCTTGACCTTGAGCCAGGTGCGTGACCGCGATGCGTCGTACTTGGCGTCCGCGCGCTTGCTGATGACGCCCTCAAAACCATGCTCCGCACTCGCCGCGAACGCTTCTGTGCCGTGACCGACGATGTGGCTGCTGAACACAAGCCGGCCAGTCGCGCCCTTCTCCAAGAGCTTCGAAAGCAGCGCCTTCCGCGCCGTCAGGAGTGTATCGGTCAGATTCACGCCCTCAAGCGAACGAATGTCAAAAAGCACGTACTGCAACGCGGTGTCGTCGCCGGACTCAAGCGCTCGCTGCAATGCGTTGAAGTCGCTGTGGCCGCGCGCATCGACGGACACAAGTTCGCCGTCGAGCGATGCATTCTTGATGGGTAGCCCCGACAGCGCCTGCTCAATCGCTGGATGGCGGCCAGTCCAATCGTTCCCGTTTCGTGAGCGCAACGCGGGCGCGCCGTCCACGAGGTCCGCGAGCATCCGGTACCCATCCCACTTCACTTCGTGCACCCACGCGTCACCGGCGGGTGGGCGGTCGGCCACCGAGCACAACTGAGGACCCAGCTCGGCGGCTAGTGCTCGCCGCACCGCGCCCTCGAGTTTCAACGCGCGCGTGCGCCACCGCGCGGGTGCCTTGCGGCCCGTTGGCGTCATACGGGGTCTCGCATCGATCAGGTCGTCGGCCTCGGCGTCACGCGCTTCCGCGTCGTCCCGTTTGATCAGCAGCCATTGGGGTGAGCGACCGGTCTTGCGCGTACGAATCAATTTCCAGCGTCCGCGCAGCTTGCCGCCATACAAGGTGAAGTCGAGCTTGCCGGCTGCGATCGCTTCCAGCGGTTCATCGTCGGGCGCCCACCGCCCCTCGTCGAAAATCTGCACCTGGCCGGCGCCGTAGTTCCCCTCGGGAATCTCGCCCTCGAACGAACCGTACGACAGTGGGTGATCTTCGACTTCGACAGCAAGGCGTTTGTCGCCCACCCGCAACGACGGCCCCTTGGGCACGGCCCAGCTTTTCAATACACCGTCGACCTCAAGACGGAAGTCGTAGTGCCGTGCGCGCGCGTGGTGCAGTTGGATGACGAACGTGGGTAGCCCCGCGCGTGCACGGATTGCCTCATCCGCTGACGGCTCGGGGGTCTTTTCGAAGCGGCGTTTACGTGTGTAATCCCGCAAGCTCATCGCTTACGCCTGCTTGCGCGCGCTGCTCTTCTTTTTCTTCTTGGGCTTCGCGGTTTTCTTTGCCTTCGTTTTCTTCTTGGCGGCGGGCGTGCGCTTGTTGGACTTCAGGCTTTTCTCGAGCAGCGACATGAAGTCGACGACATTGGTCGTCGCATTCTTCGGCGGTTCGACGTCGTCTGGGTCTGCGGCCGTGGTCGTGTCCTGCGCCGCAATGCGCTTCTCGATGACTTTTTGCAGGCGCGCGCGGAACTCATCCTTGTAATCCTCTGGATTCCACTCACCGGCCATCGATTCGATGAGCTGCTTCGCCATCTTGAGCTCCTTCTCGGACACGCGGTACTCGGACGGTTTGCCCTCAGGAATTTTGTAGTCCTCGACGTCGACCAATTCCTGCGGGTATCGCAGGATCATCAGCATCAGCGCGTCACCCTTCGGCATCACCGCCGACAAGTACTCGCGTGTTCGGATCACGACGCGTGCGATGCCAATGCGCCCGGTCTCCCGCAGCACTTCGCGTAGCAGCACGTAGCCCTTCTCGGCTTTCTTGCCAGGCACGAGTACGTACGGTTTTTCGAAGTATTCGATGCCGATTGAATCGGCATCGACGAACGATTCGACCTCGACGGCCTCGCGCCCCTCCGGCGCCGCGGCCTTCAAGTCCTCTTCCTCGAGCACGACATAGCTCCCTTTGTCGTACTCGAAGGCCTTCACGATTTCCTTCCACGGCACTTCCTCGCCCGTCTC
>CAYODZ010000171.1:0-1892 GCA_964402835.1 uncultured Gammaproteobacteria bacterium
ATAGGGGTAGGGAGAGGCCCATTCGGCCTCCCCCTCCCTCCGAACCGGACGGGCGGATCTCCCGCATCCGGCTCTCCAGTTGGTGATCTTGTTCAGGGCTGTCGGACGAGCTTGACGGCGCTCACGAGGCTGAAGAGACCGTGCTCGGCGAAGTAGGTATTGGGCCAGCGAAAATGAGCATATCCGCGTCCGCGGCGTTTCTTCCGGCCGCCCTTTCGACGTCTGTCGAGAATGGCGCGGAGTCGGAAGCGAACCCACTGGTCGAACGCCTTCCAAGCAAAACTCGTCACCGAGCAGAACTTGAAGTAGTTGAACCAGCCGCGAAGCGAGGCGTTCAGACTCGAGATGATGTCCTTGAGCGAGTGGCCGTTGGTCAGCTTCGTTTTCGCACGGAGCGTTCGACGGAGCTTTGCCTGACTTGATGGTCGGGGATCACGGTACTTGTCATAGAACACGTATCCGAGGAACTGAAAGCCAGGTCTTTCCATCAGGTGCGCGATCCGCGTCTTGTCCGGATGGAGTTGCAGTCCTCGCGCTTCGATCAGCTCACCGAGCTTCACCAACGCCGCTTCGGCCTCTTCCCTTGTGCGGCAAAGCACCACCATGTCGTCGGCGTAACGAACCAGCATGAAGCCTGCTTGCCGCATGGCCGTATCGACCGGGTGGAGATACACGTTGGCCAGAAGCGGACTGATGACCGCTCCTTGCGGCGTCCCCGTCTCCGGCATCCAGAGCTTCATCCCTTCCAGAACACCCTGATGCAGATATGCCTCGATCAGATCGAGCACTCTGCCATCGGCGATTCGCTTCGCCACTTCGTTCATCAGGCTTTGATGCGGGATCGTGTCGAAGTATTTGCGGACATCGACGTCGACCACGTGCATGTACCCGGCCGCGAGCAGCCGTTCGATTTCTTCCAGCGCGTTTTGACACCCGAGTTTGGGACGGAAGCCATAACTGCTTGGATCGAACTCCTGCTCGAAGATCGGTTCGATGACGTTTCGCACGGCCGTCTGGACGATTCGATCGATGATCGTTGGGATTCCGAGAGGACGTTTCTCTGTGCTACCGGTTTTGGAGATGTACGTTCGCCGCACAGGCGATGGCTTATACGTGTTGGTTCGAAGTGCTTCAGACAGCTTCTCCAGCCGGGCTTCGGCGTTCTTGTCGAAGTCGGCGATCGACATCCTGTCCACGCCTCCTCCGCCTTTGTTCGCCTTGACCCGCGCCCACGCTGCCCTCAGGTTCGCAAGACCATAGACCTTGTCATACAAGCTGTGCCATTTGCCTCCTCGTACCCCCGTTTCCAGGGCTTCCAGCATGCGATCGCTCCAAACCTTCCGTTCGACCCAAGCCCATCGGCCCGGGGTCTTTCCGCCTCGTTCTAGCTCTCGCACTCTGGACGGTTGTTGGTCGGTCGTTTTGGCGTTCACGCATTCACCTTCCTGCCTCCCTTTGCTCCACACCCGTTACGGCGCTTCTCAGCTCCTATGGAGGCTCTGACTTCCATCACCCCGTTCAGCTCGGGACGATGGCTCTCCCCGATTCACCACATCTGAATCTTCCTGTCGTTCTGTCTCCAACCACCCCATGCCTTCCCATGTCCGCTTTCTTCGTGCTCGTTTTCATTCGCGTTCTGGGGTCGTCACCGTAGGGCCGTTTCCCGTCTGCACCCACCGGATTTCTCAGCTTCGCCACTGGCTAGCAGGCTCGCTAAGACACAAAGCCGAATCGAGTTTCTAGTCGTACGGACCGACAGGCTCGCCTTCCGTTGCTCTCCACCCCGTCTTGCGACGACGCAGTTACGGTCGGCTTTCAACCAGTCGAGCATTTGGTTGAGAGTGTTCTCACCTCCTCTTCAGATGCGCTCTCGGGCGCACTAGCCCCCGGCT
>CAYODZ010000172.1:0-6831 GCA_964402835.1 uncultured Gammaproteobacteria bacterium
CGAGGATGAGGCGATCCAGAAGAAGCTGCAGTCACTCGTGTTTCCGGGCATGCAGGGCGGCCCCTTGATGCACGTCATCGCGGCGAAAGCAGTCGCGTTTCTCGAAGCGTTGCAACCTGAGTTCAAGGTCTACCAACAGCAAGTCGTCGCCAATGCGCGCGCGATGTGCAAAGTGCTGATCGAGCGCGGCTACGACATCGTCTCGGGTGGTACCGACAACCATCTGTTTCTCGTCGACCTAATCAAGAAAGACATCACCGGTAAAGATGCAGACGCCGCACTTGGGCGCGCGCACATCACCGTGAACAAGAACGCAGTGCCGAACGATCCGCGATCGCCGTTCGTGACGTCGGGCCTGCGTTTGGGAACCCCCGCCGTGACCACGCGCGGTTTCGGTGAGTCCGAAGTCCGTGACCTCGCAGGGTGGATTGCCGATGTGTTGGATGCGATTGACGACGACTCGGTCAATGCACGCGTGCGCGAACAGGTGAAAGCGCTGTGCGCGCGGTTTCCGGTCTATCGCAAATAAGCGATGCACTGCCCGTTCTGCGCCCACGATGACACGCGAGTGATGGACTCGCGCCTCGCAGCCGAGGGCCAGCAGGTTCGTCGACGGCGAGAGTGCACGGGCTGCGGCGAGCGGTTCACGACCTTCGAGACTGCAGAGCTCGTGATGCCGCGCATCATCAAGTCGGACGGGCGCCGTGTGCCGTTCGACGAGCACAAGCTGCGTACCGGTCTGACGCGCGCGCTTGAAAAGCGCCCGGTCAGCGCCGAAACGATCGAAGCGGCGCTCACCCACGTCATGCACAAGCTGCGCGCGGCGGGCGAGCGCGAAGTCCCTTCGCGCCAAGTCGGTGAGTGGGTGATGGAGGAGCTGCGTGAACTTGACCAAGTCGCCTACGTGCGATACGCGTCCGTGTACCGGAGTTTCCAGGACATCGACGCGTTCCGCGAAGAGATTGAGCGGCTCGAGCGTTCCGGGGCGGCCCCCGTGACGCGCCGACAAATATCGCTGTTGCCGGACGAAGAGTAAGGCCATGAATGTTTCTGCAGACGACCGCCGCTGGATGGAGCACGCGCTCGCGCTTGCGTCGCACGGGTTGTATACGACCGATCCGAACCCGCGCGTCGGCTGCGTCATCGTGCAGGACGGCGAGGTGGTCGGTGAGGGCTGGCACGAGCGCGCGGGTGGGCCGCACGCCGAGGTCAATGCGCTGTCGGCTGCGGGTGAGTCCGCGCGTGGCGCGACCGCGTACCTGAATCTTGAGCCTTGCGCGCATCACGGTCGCACCGGGCCCTGCGCAGACGCGCTGATTGCGGCGGGGGTTGCCCGGGTGGTTTCCGCGGTTTCGGATCCGAATCCGGTCGTGTCCGGCCGTGGTTTCGCACGGCTTGAGCAGGCGGGCATCGCCGTCACGAACGGTGTGTGCGAAGTAGAGGCGGTCGCGATGAACCGCGGCTTTTTCAAACGCCACCACGACGGCCGCCCCTGGATCACCGTGAAGGCGGCCGCATCGATGGATGGGCGGACCGCGCTCGCGAGCGGCGAGAGCCGATGGATCAGCGGCGAAGCTGCGCGTGAGGAAGTCCAGCACCTTCGCGCGCGTGCGTCCGCGATTATGACCGGCATCGGCACCGTCCTCGCGGACAACCCGCAGCTGAACGTGCGGCTCGCCGGCGATTGGCGTCAGCCGGCGCGCATCGTGCTGGATCCGAAGTTGCGGTGTCCGACCGACGCGCGCTTGTTCGAAGGTGACGGCCCGGTGTTTATCATCACGGCGCACGATGACGCGAAGCGCGTGCGCGCATTGAGTGGCGCCGGCGCGACGGTCGTGCGACTACCAACCCGGCGCGACGGTCGCGCCGATCTCGACGCGGTAGCAGGTTGGCTCGCGGACCAGCATTTCAATGAGATTCTCGTGGAGGCCGGTGCGACGCTGAACGGCGCGTTGCTAGACGCTGGGTTGATCGACGAGTTCGTGCTGTATCTCGCGCCCGTGTTACTCGGTTCCGGCGCGCGGGCGCTCTTCGCGATGCCGCCGTTGGTCGAGATGGGCGCACGCCGCGAGCTCGACATCCGCGATGTAAGTCGGGTCGGCGACGACTGGCGCGTGACTGCAGCGCTCAAACAATAGTGTTCACGGGGCTCATCCAAGCCGTCGGCAACCTCGCGGCGCGTGACGGCGCGGCAATAGTCATCGATGTGGGCGCGCTTCCGCTTGCGGGCGTGAAAGTCGGCGACAGCATTGCCGTCAGCGGCGTTTGTTTGACCGCAACGGTGATCGGGGAACGGAGTTTCCATGCGGAGGTCTCCGATGCGACCTACGCGGCGACCACGTTCGGCAATTTGAAACTGGGTGCGCGTGTGAACCTCGAGCGCGCACTGACACTCGCCGACCCGCTGGGCGGGCATCTGGTCAGCGGCCACGTCGACGGTGTCGGTGCGGTGCGCGCCGTCACGCCAGCTGGCGAATCGCGCGTGGTGCGAATCCGTGTACCGGACGACCTCGCGCGGTACATCGCTCAGAAGGGCTCGGTCTGTGTCGACGGCGTGAGCTTGACCGTGAATACCGTTGCAGGATCCGAGTTCGCAGTGAACTTGATCCCGCACACGCTGGAACACACGACGCTCGGCGACCTCGCGGTCGGCGTCGCGGTAAACATCGAAGTAGACATGCTCGCGCGCTACCTGGAGAGATTGATTGAACACGATTGACGAGTTGCTCAACGAACTGCGCGCCGGCCGCATGGTCGTCGTGATGGACGACGAGGGTCGCGAGAACGAGGGCGACCTCATCATGGCCGCGGAGAAGGTCACGGCAGAGCAAGTTGCTTTCTTCGTGCGCTACACGAGCGGCATCATCTGCCAGCCGATGACCGGCGAGCGGCTTGAAGAGTTGCGCCTCCCACAAATGGTCGCGGAGAACACCGAGTCCCATCGCACCGCGTTCACGATTTCCGTCGACTATGTGCACGGCACGAGCACGGGTATCTCGGCCGCGGATCGCGCGCAGACCATTCGCGCGCTCGCCGACCCGACCGCGCGACCGGAAGACTTTTCTCGGCCTGGCCACATTTTCCCGCTGCGCTACGCGGATGGCGGGGTGCTGCGGCGCGCCGGCCATACCGAGGCATCCGTTGACCTCGTGCGCGCCGCCGGCCTCGCGCCGACCGCAATCATCTGCGAGGTCGTGAACGACGACGGCACCATGAAGCGCGGAAGCGACCTCGCTGCATTCGCGCAGGCGCACCAGCTGAAGATGGGTACGATCGCGGATCTGATTCGGTGGCGCCTCGGCCGAGAACGGACGATTCAACGCCTCGCGGAGCGGGAGATGCCCACCGAATTCGGCCCGTTCCGAGCGGTCGCCTATCGCGACCTCGTCGGTGGGCACGTCCATCTCGCGTTGATTCGCGGTGATATCGATGCGGAGCAGGCGGTGTTGGTGCGGGTGCACGTTCAGAATACGCTGTCCGACGTTGGCGTCCGCTTGGATGACCTCGGTCTACCGGTCCGTAGCGCGATGAAACGGGTCGCTGCGGATGGGGGTGTCGTGGTTGTGCTGCGTGGCCAGGAGACGGACGGCGGGCTGGTGCAGCGATTCGGCGACGAGCACCACGCGGACGATGGTCGCGACGAAGCGGCCGTTTTACGCACCTACGGCGTCGGGGCGCAAATTCTTGCGGATATCGGTGTGCAGCGAATGCGCGTATTGTCGGCGCCGAAGCGCATGCACGGCATTTCGGGTTTCGGCCTTGAGATTGTCGGTTACGAGAACCCGGAGGAGCCATGAGTAAACAACGCCCAGAAGCCGATGTGTCGCTGCAAGTTCCGGGCGCGCGGATCGCCATCGTCGCGGCGCGGTTCAATGCGAAGGTCGTCGATGCGCTGGTCGATGGCGCGCACAAGGCGCTTGTGAACCATGGCGTCAGCGCGAACCATATCGACGTCGTGCGTGTCCCGGGTGCATGGGAGTTGCCGCTCGCTGCGGCGCACCTCGCCGACCAGGAACGCTATGACGCAATCGTCACACTCGGCGCAGTGATCCGCGGCGGTACGCCGCATTTCGAGTATGTGTGCCGTGGGTGTACCGACGGCTTGATGCAAGTGCAGCAGGCGTTCGGTGTGCCGGTCGCGTTCGGCGTGCTGACCTGCGATGACGACAAGCAGGCGGCCGAGCGGTCGCGCGACGATGCATCGAACAAGGGTTATGAGGCTGCGGTCGCCGCACTCGAGATGGTCGTCGTCCTGAGGCAGATTGATGTCTGAGCATTCGTACAACCGCGCGCGTAGCCGCGCGCGCCGGCTCGCGGTGCAGGCGATGTACCAGCATCTACTTGGCGACCAACCGTCGCCCGTCGTCGTGAAGGAATTCATCGAATCGCGCAACACGGGCCGCATGGACAGCGACTACTTCCGCGCGCTCGTGACCACGGCGGCCGACGACCGCGCCGCGCTCGACGCGCTGATTGACCCGCTGCTCGATCGGCCACTCGTGCAGCTCGACCCCGTCGAACATGCGATTTTGTTGCTCGCGTTCGTCGAGTTGCGCGATCGACTCGACACGCCGTACCGGGTCGTGATCGACGAGGCGGTTGAGCTCGCCAAGCTATTCGGTGGCGAGGGCGGCTACAAGTACATCAACGCCGTGGTCGACAAAGCCGCAAAACAAATCCGCAAGTGACCGAAGCCGATCTGATCGCCATTCTTCGTGCGCACACCGGTGCTGAGCGCGGCGACGTCGTGCTCGGGATTGGCGACGACGCCGCGGTCGTGCGGCCGCGCGCCGGGCACGACCTCGTGCTCTGCACCGACACGCTCGTCGCAGGGGTGCATTTTCCGAACGATACGCCCGCCGATGCCGTCGGCCACAAAGCGCTCGCCGTCAATCTGTCGGACCTCGCCGCGATGGGCGCAGAACCGACTTGGGCATTGCTCAACCTCACATTGCCGGAGCCGGATGCCGACTGGGTCACCGCATTCGCGCGGGGTCTCGGCGCGCTCGCTGGGCGGTTTGGTGTGCAATTAATCGGTGGCGACACAACGCGCGGACCGCTTTCGATTTCGGTACAGGTTGCGGGCGAGGTGCCGTCAGGCGGTGCGCTCCGGCGCGGCACCGCGCAGGTAAGCGATGCGCTGTTCGTGTCGGGACCGCTCGGCGACGCGGCGCTTGCGTTGAAGAAGGTACAACGCGGCGACGCCGTGCCACCGGCGCTGCGCGATCGACTCGACCGGCCTGAGCCGCGGATTGAATGCGGCCTCAAATTGCGCGGCGTTGCGAGTTCGGCCATCGACGTGTCAGATGGTCTGTTGACCGACCTCGCGCGACTGTTACACGGGACCGGCCTCGGCGCCACGATCGACGTCGAAGCACTTCCGCGCTCCACTGCATTCGTCGCCGAGGGCGGCGTTGTGGGCATGCAGCTCTATGGCGGCGACGATTACGAGTTGCTGTTCTCTGCGCCGGCCGATGCCGCAGTCGGCGTACGAATCGGCACCGTCGAAGCGACGCCCGGTGTCGTGTGCGTGGACCGGGCTGGCCGGCCGTTGGTCATCGAGGGGAAGGGGTACGATGCGTTTCGCTGATTTGCGCAACCCGGTTTTGCTCGTTGCCAGTGGGTTCGGTAGCGGACTCGTACCGCGCGGACCCGGAACCGCAGGTACACTGGTTGCGGCGGCCATCTGGCTCGCCGTATTTACCCACTTGCCGTGGTACGCGCAAGGCATCGTGTGCGTGGTCGCCGCGGTGTTCGGCGTTTGGTTGTGCGACCGTGCGGTTTTAGCGCTCGGCGTCGACGACCACCCGGCAATTGTGTGGGATGAATTCGCCGGCGTCTGGCTCGCGCTTTGGCTCGCGGGCCCGGCGTGGATTGCCGTCGGACTCGCCGTCGTGTTGTTCCGCGTGCTCGACATCGCGAAACCCGGGCCGGTCGGCTGGGCCGAGCGGTGCTGGAAGGGCGGCCTAGGTGTAATGGCGGACGACTTGGTTGCGGGCGCGCTGGCCGGCGTGATCGCGGCAATTGGAGCAGGACTGATTCTATGAGTGAGATGCCCCAGCAGATCGGCAAATATGCAGTGAAGCGCGAAGCCGGT
Organism: uncultured Gammaproteobacteria bacterium; assembly: GCA_964402835.1. Classification (GTDB taxonomy): domain Bacteria; phylum Pseudomonadota; class Gammaproteobacteria; order Natronospirales; family JAIVGZ01; genus JAIVGZ01. Next base: position 6,098 of record CAYODZ010000172.1, read on the forward strand.
CGTGGCAGCCAGGCGATTGTCTACGTCTGCGAAGACCCGTTCATTGGCCGCGAGGTCGCCGTGAAGCTGTTCACGCCGAAGGAATCGGAGTCGGTCACGACGGCGGTGCGGCGCAAGATGTTTTTCAACGAGGCGCGCACGGCCGGTCGGCTGCGGCACCCGAACATCCTCCCGATCATGGACGCGGGCGAGGAGGGTGACCGCTGGTATCTCGTGATGGAATACCTCGCCGATGCGAAACCGCTGACCGCGTATGTGAAGCCCGAGTCCCTGCTACCCGTACCCGAAGTCATCAAGCTGATGTTCAAGGCGTCGCGTGCGCTGGATTTCGCGCACCGCAATGGCGTCGTGCACCGCGATGTGAAGCCCGGCAACCTGCTACTCACCGGCGCGGGCGAGCTGTACATCTGCGATTTTGGCATCGCGCAGGACTCGGGTGCCGACACCACAGAAATCGGCGGCGTGCTCGGTTCCCCGAGCTATATGTCGCCGGAGCAGACGCAGGGCACGCGCGTGACCGGGCAATCCGACATCTTCTCGCTCGGCGTTGTAATGTATGAACTGCTCGCCGGTCGTCGTCCGTTCCGTGGCAACAACCTGTCGGAACTCGTGTGGCAAATCGTGAATCAGACGCCGGAGCCGCCGTCGAATTACCGCACCGAAGTGCCTGCGATGGTTGACCGCGTCGTGTTGCGCGCGCTCGAAAAGGACATTACCAAGCGCTACAACAACGC
>CAYODZ010000173.1:0-5976 GCA_964402835.1 uncultured Gammaproteobacteria bacterium
CTGGAGCACCCGCCGGTGTTCACGCTCGGACTCGCGGGCAAGACCGAACACGTGCTGGCGCCCGGCGACATCGAAGTCATCCCGATCGACCGGGGCGGCCAGGTGACTTACCACGGCCCGGGTCAGCTTGTCGTCTATCCGTTGCTCGACCTCAAACGACTGAAACTCGGCGTGCGCGCGCTCGTGTGCGCGCTCGAGAAAGCCGTTGTCGACGTGCTTGCCGGCTACGGTATCGACGCGGTGCCAAAAGCAGACGCGCCGGGCGTGTACGTCGACGGACGAAAGATCGCAGCACTCGGTCTGCGGGTGCGTCGCGGCTGCACCTATCACGGCCTCGCGTTCAACGTCGCAATGGACCTTGAACCCTTCCAGCGCATCAATCCCTGTGGCTTCGCGGGCCTTGAGACCACGCAGGTCGCCGACCTCGGCGGACCCGCGGATATCGACCGCGTGGGCCGCGACCTCCTGCCGCATCTATTGGAGCGCCTGGGGTACAATTCGCAGCCATGAACGAGATGCCCAAAAAACAGCGCGCGGCCGACAAAATGGCCCGAATCCCCATCAAGATCGAGCCCACCGAAACGCCGCTGCGCAAGCCGCAATGGATCCGTGCGAAATCCCCGGCGACGCCGGAAGTCGCGCGTTTGAAGACCATTCTGCGCGAGAACCGCCTGCACACGGTCTGCGAAGAAGCTGCGTGCCCGAACCTCGGCGAGTGCTTCGGCAAGGGCACCGCGACGTTCATGATCATGGGTGACATTTGTACGCGCCGTTGTACTTTCTGCGACGTCGCTCACGGGCGTCCCGATTCGCTCGACGCCGAAGAGCCGATGAACCTCGCGCGCACGGTTGCACAGATGGGCCTGCGTTACGTCGTCGTGACTTCCGTCGATCGAGATGATTTGCGCGACGGCGGCGCCGGCCATTTCGTGGACTGCATCCGCGAGATCCGCAAGCTCACGCCCGATACGAAAATCGAGATTCTGGTGCCCGACTTCCGTGGTCGCATGGACGTCGCGTTGAAGTTGATGAGCGATGCACCGCCCGACGTGTTCAACCACAACCTCGAGACCATCCCGCGCTTGTACAAGCAGGTGCGCCCGGGGTCCGACTACCAGTGGTCACTCGACCTGCTGCGCAAGTTCAAAGCGGCGCACCCGGATATCCCGACGAAATCCGGCGTGATGGTGGGTATCGGCGAAACAATGGACGAGGTGCTCGAAGTGATGCGCGACCTGCGCGCACACGATTGCGACATGCTCACAATCGGCCAGTATTTGCAGCCGTCGAAATTCCACTTGCGGCTCGAGCGTTTCGTCCACCCGGACGAGTTCAAGATGCTCGAAGTCGAGGGCTACAAGATGGGCTTCTCGCACGTCGCGAGCGGACCGATGGTGCGCTCGTCGTACCACGCGGACCTCATGGCCGAAGAAGTACTGAAGGAAGCCGCGGGCGTCTGATCAGCCGTCGCCGGGGGGTGCCTTGAAGTGCACCTCCTTGAATCCCCCTGTTACTGAGCGCACCGATGGGTCGACCGTGATCAATAGACGCCGCTCGTGTCCGTACGGCGTTTCGACGACCTTTGATCCGATGAACCTGCCGGTCCCCATGGAAATCTCGAGCCCGTCGCCAGTCTTCATCATCGGGCTCATCGACATTGGTGCGCCTGTGAGCTCGGTCCAAACCTTGTCGACGCTCGCAACGTCGTAGCCGGTCAAATTCACCGCGCACACGCGTCGGCCGCACGCCAGCGATTCAACCCTGATCGCACCGCTCTGAACGCTTGGCAGTTGGTGATACTCGTCGAACACCTTTTGGTAATGCTCGGCCGCATCAGCCGAGGGCGTGCGCAACAACCCGGATACCAGACGGGCGAATTGGTCGCCCGACAGAAGTTGCTCCGCGCGACCGCCGATATAGGTCTCGCCATCCACAACCAAAGACTCGACGTCGCCGTTCACTTCGACAAGCGCGTCCTCGAGCGATAACGGGACCCGCGGGTCCACCGGCGTCGGCCCCGGCGCGACGATCGGCTGAAGCTCACGCTGCGCTAACGCTTCGGCAGCGATTGGGCGTGATCGGGTTTCAGGCAAGCTTTCACGTACCGACTCGACCCCATTGGACGGTGCAACCGCACGCTCATCCGCGTCCGGTTGAAGCGCGAGCGTCGCCACGACACCGACCGTAATCCCCAATACAAAGACCACAATGCGATTCACGCTGAATCCTCCCGCAATTGTGCGAGCCGCTCGGGCGTGCCAACATCGCACCACGTGCCGTCGAACAACTCGCCGCTGACCTCGCCGCGATCGCACGCGGCGCGCAGCACTGGTGCGAGTGGTCGTTTTCCGGGCACGAGGTCGGCGAACAGCGCCGGCGAATACACCGCGATGCCCGAAAAGGTACATGTAGGAGCGGCGCCTTCGCGCCGCGATTCGCCCGGGTTTTGCACTGCACCATCGACCAACACGAAATCCCCGTCCGGGTTGTGTTCGGGATTTGACACCAACACAAGATGCGCGCGCTTCCCCTCGGGCAGCGCGAGGCGTGCGAACGGGTAGTCGGTCCACACATCCGCGTTCACGACCGCGAACGGCGCGTCGCCGAGAAACGCGCGTGCATGCACGATACCGCCGGCGGTTTCGAGCGCCTCGCCCTCATCCGAGTAAGTGATGGATACGCCATATCGCGCGCCGGAACCGAGGCGCTGCGCAATCTGTGCGCCGAGCCACGCGAGATTAATCACCACGTCGGTGATACCGGCGTCTGCGAGTCGCACGAGGTGGCGCTCGATGAGGGTGCTTCCGCCGACTTCAAGCAACGGCTTCGGCACTTCGTCGGTGAGCGGTCGCAAGCGTTCGCCGCGGCCCGCGGAAAGCAGCAGTGCGCGCGTCAACATGCAGCCTCCAGCCAGCGTGCGAGCGGCGCGAACTCAGGGTATCGCGCTGCCGCGCGGCGCGCGTAGCCGAGGGTGCGTGGGATGTCGGCGAGGTAACGCGCCTTGCCGTCGCGGTGGTTGAGCCGCGCGAAGATGCCGGCGACTTTCAACTGACGCTGTAAGCCCATCAGGTCGAACCAGCGGCGGAAGGTCGCGGCATCGGGACCGCAATCGATGCCCGCCTCCGTTGCAAGCGCTCGATACTCCGTCAGCCACGCATCGACTTGATCATCCGACCAGCCGACATAGGCGTCGCGTAGCAACGACACGAGATCGTAAGTGACCGGCCCGCGAACGGCGTCTTGGAAATCCAGCACGCCCGGATTCTTCTCCGCCACGAACATCAGGTTGCGCGCGTGGTAATCGCGGTGGACGAAAACCTGTGGTTGCGCGAGCGCCTGCGCGACGAGCTGGTCATTAATTTCGGCGAGCCACGCGGGGGGCGCGACACCGAGGTGTCGTACCAGATACCAATCTTCGAACAGTGAGAGTTCGAATCGCAGCAAACGCTCATCGTAGGCGGGTACTTCGTCGGTGATTTGCTGCATCCGTATGAGCGCTGTCAGCGCGTCGCTATAGAGGCGGCCGGCGCGTGCGGGCTGCGCAATGGCTTCGAGATAGGTCTCGTCCCCGAAATCCTCGAGCAACAAGAAACCCGCATCGAGATCTGCGTCGACGACTTCCGGTGCGTGCACACCCGCGCCTCGGAGCAGCCCGGCAATGCGGACAAACGGCCGGCAGTCTTCGTGCTCGGGCGGGGCGTCCATGAGGATGTGTGTACCGCGTGCGGTGCGGACGCGGAAATATCGGCGAAAACTGGCGTCGGCGCTGGCTGGCTCGAGCGCGAACCGGTCATCGATGCGGGCTGCGAGCCAGGCGGCCGGGTCGGGGCGGGCCATATGGAAGCGTATACTATGCGATTTTCGGCAGGCAGGCAGGAAACGCGACGCGTGAAACGCATAAGACTGGCACTCAGCGCGGTTCTACTGCTCGCCTGCGCACCGGTCTACGCCGATGAACCGTGGGCGCTCTGTCCTGTGTTCGAGCGACCGCCGCCAACCGCCAATCCCGACGACCCCGCAATTCACATCACCGCCGACGAATGGGACGGCGAGAGCAGTCTGTTCTCCGGACGCGTGACGCTCGAACACGGCGCCCGCTCGTTGACGGCGGACCGACTGCACCACGACGAGACCAGCAATACGCTCGCGGGCGACGGCGCCGTTCGCTACTACGATGACCAAATTGAAATCACCGGCGGCGATGCGCTGCTGGATATCGATTCGGAACGCGTGCGCTTCGAGGATCTCGATTTCCGCCTGTTCGCGCGTCGCGCGCGCGGTAGCGCCGCTTCGATTGACGCGGTGCGGGGTGAACCGATCCAGGTTGAGGGTGTCGAGTACACAACCTGCCCTGCCGGTTCGAGCGGGTGGGCGCTCCATGCGCCGAACATTGCGCTCGATACTGACGCCGGCATCGGCGTCGGTCGAAACGTGCGCGTCGACTTTCTCGGCGTCCCGATTTTCTACACCCCGTGGATTTCGTTCCCGTTGGATGACTCGCGTAAGTCGGGTTTTCTGGTCCCCGACATCAGTCGCGCGCACAACACTGGGCTCGACCTTCGGATTCCGTGGTACTGGAATATTGCGCCGAATCGCGATGCGACACTCACACCGCGTTGGATGGAAGATCGCGGCGTGCAGCTCGCCGGCGAGTACCGGTACCTGAACCGCACCAACGCCGGCGAGGTCTACGCGGAGTTTTTGCCGAATGACGCGCGGCGCGGCGATTCGCGGGGACTGATCGAATGGCGCCACGACGCGGGCCCGGCGCCGGGATGGCAGTACTCGGTGGATTTTCAGCATGTAAGCGACCCCGACTACTTCGAGGACCTCGCGGGGAGCCTCGACAACACGGTCGTGACCCATCTTGGTCGACACGCTGCGCTCAGCTTCCGTTCTGACCGCCACGCGGTCATCGGCCGACTCGACGGCTGGCAGACGCTAGACCGCACGATTCCGGACACCGATCGACCGTATGCGCGCCTACCGCAAGTGCTGTGGTACACCCAGGCACCGCTCGGTGTGCCGGGCCTCGATTTCTCGATGGCGAGCGAAGCCGTCTACTTTCATGCAGACGATGGCGTGCGCAAAACCGCTGGACGCTTGGACGTCGAACCCACACTGGCGTGGGCCTTCGGAGGGCCGGCGTGGCACGTGGTCCCGCGCGCGAGTTGGCGTCACACACGGTACTCGCTGGAGGATGATGACGAGCTCACGCGCAGCCTGCCCAGTTTCAGCGTGGACGCGGGGCTCGCATTCGAGCGGGCGCTGTCCGACGCGCGTACGCAGACACTCGAGCCCCGCGTGCGTTGGTTGAGTGTGCCGTATCGAGACCAGGACGCAATCCCGCTCTTCGACACTTCGATCCCCGGTTTCAACATGGTGCAACTGTTCAACGACGACCGATTCAACGGTGCAGACCGGGTCGGCGACACGCGAGAAGTCGCGCTCGGCGTCGCGTCGCGCATCTACGCAGACGACGGCGCCGAACTGCTTTCCGTACAAGCGGGCCGCATTCGCTACTTCGAAGACCGACGGGTGACACTCCCCGGTGACCCCGTCGAGACGGCCGCATGGTCTGATTACGTCGCCGAAGCGAGCATGCGGGTGTCCGACAACTGGTCGACGCGCATGGCTTTACAGCTCCGGTCCGACGACGCTGCGCTTGAGCGCAGCGCGGTCGTGCTGAGCTGGCACCCGGGCGAGCGGCGGCGCTTGAACCTCGGTTGGCGTTACCGCCGTAACGAAGTCGACCAGGCAGACGTGTCGTTCGCTTGGCCGATCAACGACCGCTGGAGTGCGGTCGGCCGCTGGAACTGGTCGATCGAGCATCGGCAGGATCTGGAAACTTTTGCCGGCCTTGAGTATCAAAGCTGTTGCTGGGCCATCCGCGTGGTTTCGCGCGAATACATCGCGAATCGCGCGGGCGACACCAACCGCAGCCTGTACCTCCAGCTGGAGCTGAAAGGCCTGGCG